>JARLGN010000224.1 GCA_031292775.1 Acidobacteriota bacterium
AGAACCATCTCCAGACGCGCATACAGGCACATGGCTCCCCGACCAACAACCTGAAGGTCTATGGCCTCTCGGACATTCCGGAAACCGAGGATTTGTACGCCTCGGGTGAATACGGTTTTCTGAAGTTAGCGTCTTCCGGCGGGCACCTCTACGGACGCAAAACCATCTCCAGCGAAAGCTTTGTGTGGTGGAACCATGACTACGACACCACGCCGGAGAAGATCAAGCGTTATGCCGATGAACTGCTTACGGCCGGGGTCAATGAGATCGTTTACCACGGCTTTCCGTATGAATACATGGACCGCCCGGACCCTGGATGGTATCCCTTCGCCTCGAGTTTTGATCTCAACGCTACTTACTCCTCGCCCATGAACTTTCATAACCCGTTCTGGGAATACCTGCGGCCACTCAACGACTACATGGCGCGTATCCAGTACCTTTCACAGACCAGCCATTTCGTGGCGCCCGTCGCTCTCTATAACCACCACAACAATTTCCCGAGCGGGCCGATGGGCGACGATTACCCGCTGGAATATTCGTTGATGGCAAATGGCTATAACTTCGACTTCATCAATGAAGACATCCTGGTGAATAGCGCCAGAGTCGTCAACCACGAACTTCAGACCCCCGGCAGCACTTACAAAGTGCTGGTTTTGAGGAATGAGAGCAGCCTGACGTTGGCGTTGGTTCGCAAGCTCCGCCAGTTCTCGCAGGAGGGTTTGCCGGTGGTGTTTGTGGAAACCGCCCCCGTGGAGGAAATCGGCTTCCTGAACTATGCCGCAAATGGCCGGGAAATCCGCCGGTTGGTCACGGAAATGTTGGGCGGGACGCCGCCGGAAAGTGTGGGAGCAAGCGCGGACAGAAAGAACGGGACCACGCTCTTCGTCAAGGATGCCGCCCGCGTTCCCAGCCTGCTGGAGAGTTCGCTCGGGGTCCGTCCCAATCTCCACTTTGCCTCGCCGCAGCCTGATATTTACTTCGCTCAGTTCGATCACGGTCCGGTCCGGTTCTATTTCCTGCGCAATCCCAAGCAGGAGCCGCAGGATACGCGCATCGTGCTGGATGGCGTGGGAGCACCGGAGATCTGGGATCCGTGGACGGGCAAGATCACTAAGGCCGCCCAGTACCTACAAAAGGCGGGCGGCACGGCGGTGGACATTCATCTCGATCCCTACGGTTCCATCCTGGTGGCGCTGGGCGGTGCGGCGGAAGGGGCGCACGTCCTCAGCTGCAACTTTGGAGAATTGCGGGAAGTCAATGGCCACCTCCACGGCGCTGCGGATAAACCGGGAATGTATCACGCCACAATGAGTGATGGACGGACGGTGCAGGCAAATATAGCCGAGGGTGAAATCCCTCCCCCTCTCACGCTGGGGCCGGGCTGGTTCCTGACTGGCACGGGCAAAGATAAGGATGGAAAGGAAAGCACTCAGGAAGTTTACCCGGCTGAACTCAAGGACTGGACCGCGCTGCCGGGCTTCCGCCAGTTCTCCGGCAAAGGCCGCTACACGCTCGATTTTCAGCTTGCGAAACAGTTTCTTAAAACGGGCTTGGTGTGGGACCTAGACCTCGGGGAAGTCCATGACGTGGCGGAGGTGTGGATCAACGGGCGCAAGGCGGCAACCCTGCTGCTTCGCCCCTACCGGGTGGACGCAACTCCCTATCTTCAAGCAGGCGCCAACAATCTTGAGATTATCGTCACGAATACGCTTCGAAACCGGCTCGTGGGGGACGGGCTGACCGGCGATCCGAACTTCGTAGTCTTCAAGAACCGAATGTTTTATCTTCCCTCGGGGATGGTGGGCCCTGTGCGGCTGGTGCCGAGCCGCGCCGTCGATCTCCAGTAGAGGCCGCCTCGATTGCAGAGTTTGTTGTGATTTTGAATTTGCTTCTCTCGCCCCTCTGGGGGAGAGGGCGGAAGAATCTTGTTTGTGGAGGCGTTCATGTTGACAAGACGCAGGCTGTTGGACCTCGCCGCCCGAGCAGTGCTGATGGCGGGGCCTGCCGGGGCGCTGGTAACTACTGCAGGCACGGCAGGGGCGATGCCTCTGCCCGGCGATCACACCGGCTCTGCGAAACCGAATCCATCCGGTTCCGCCAGCGAAGTGGTGGCAGATCCGTTGCGACGGCCACCCCGCTTCAACGACGGCCGCGACTGGTTCATGCAAAAACGCTTCGGCCTGTTTGCCCACTGGGGCATCTTCGCCGTGGCAGGGCTGGACAACGAGGAAATGTATCACCTGGGGATGACGCGCGCCGAGTACGCGCCGTACATGCACAAGTTCAATCCCACCAGATTCAACCCTGACGCGTGGCTGGATTTGGCCGAACAAGCGGGGATGGAATACCTCACCGTCAACGCCAAGCATATCGATGGCTTCTGCATGTGGAACACGCGGGAGACCACCTACAACATCATGAACACACCTTTTGGCAAAGACGCGATGAAGATGATCGCCGACGCCTGCCATCGCCGCAAATTCCCCCTCTGCCTTTATTATTCGATCATTGATGAGTACAGTCCGCTCTATCCAAATGCCGGACGAGCTTACGAACTGCCCGCCCCCGAACCGGGCGATGAACCCGACGAGGAAAAGTACCTGGAGTTCGTGAAGCGGCAGGTGCGGGAGCTGTGCACAAATTACGGCGAAATCAGCGGCTTCTGGTGGGATGTCAACATGCTGGGCTATAAGGATCCGTCCTTCAACAATCTGATCCGTTCGCTTCAGCCCAATGCGGTCATCAACAACCGGGGATTTGACGACGGCGACTTCAGCACGCCCGAGCGCGACTGGGACAACTCCGTGAACACCGAATTGTCCTTTCAAAAGAGGGTCGAGGCTTGCCAGTCGGTGGGATATCAGGCGTGGGGCTATCGCGCCAACGAGGACTATTACTCGACAACCCACTTGATCCGCAGCATCCAGAAGGTCATGGCTAAAGGAGGGAATTACCTGCTCGACGTGGGGCCCAAACCTGACGGGACCGTTCCCGAGGATGCCGCATCCATCCTTCGGCAGATTGGCAAGTGGTACAAATCCGTGAAAGAGTCCTTGGTGGATGTGGAAGCCGCCAGTATGATGACGAAGAATCGCGACGTGCTGTTGACCCAGCGCGGCGACACGCTGTATGTTCACGTTTTCAAGGAGCAGGAAATTCCCGCCATCTACTTATCTCCTATTGCCACATTGCCGCGACGTGCAACGCTGCTGAATACGGGAGAGAAAGTCGAGTGCGAGATTCTGGCTACACCCCGCCTCGCACAGCAGAAACCTAATCACTGTCTGCGGCTGAAGAATCTGCCGGTGAGTGGCCCCGCGAGCGTGGGGCTGGTGGTAAAGCTCGAGTTTGACCACCTTGCGGTGTAGCGCCGGGCTTTAGCCCGGCATGTGGACAACGTAGCGGCGAGTTTACCCCGCCACCGATGGCGGCGTAAAGCCGCCGTTACGATCCTTGCGGCGTAGGGCCGAACAGTCGCCGACGCGCCAGAGCCGCTATGGCGACGGCGCGCGTTCGGCCCCGGGCGACCAGTGGTCGCCGGTGTAGGGGCACCCCTCGTGGGTGCCCGCGCGGAGGGCGCCCACAAGGGGTGCCCCTACGAGACGATTATTCATTTCACGGAGGCATTCATGTTAACAAGACGCAAGCTGCTTGACCTTGTAGGCAAAGGAATCGTAATGGCGGGGCCGGCCGGCGCCCTGATGAATGGTGCGAATGCCACCGCTTCTCCCGACGAACACGCCGAACCGGCAAAGCCGAAGCCGCCCACTCCAACCGAACCAACGGCAGAGAATTACGTACGCCGTCCGCCGCGCTTTAACGATGGCCGCGACTGGTTCATGGAAAAACGTTTTGGCTTGTTTACCCACTGGGGAATCTACTCGGTGGGCGCATGGGACACCGTGGAGATGTACGTGAAGGGGATGACGCGCGCCGAGTACGCGCCCTACATGCACAAATTCAATCCCGTCAAATTCAACCCCGACGCGTGGCTGGATTTGTGCGAACAAGCGGGCATGGAGTACATCACCTTCACCAGCAAGCACACCGACGGCTTTTGCATGTGGAACACGCGCGAAACCAGCTACAACATCATGAACACGCCCTATGGCAAAGATACGCTGAAGATGCTGGCGGACGCATGCCACCGGCGGAAATTCCCGCTGTGCCTTTATCATTCGGTGGCGGATGAGCACAACCCGATCTACCCCACCGCGGGCCGGCCGTACGAGTTGGCGGCTCCCGAACCCGGCGACGAACCCGACAAGGAGAAGTACCTGGCCCTGTTGAAGCGCCAGGTGCAGGAACTATGCACCAACTACGGCGAAATCCACGGCTTCTGGTGGGATGGCAATGTGATGGGCTATAAAGATCCTGCCTACAATAATATGATTCGCTCGCTTCAGCCCAACGCGGTGATCAACAACCGGGGATTCGATGACGGCGACTTTGGCACGCCGGAGCGTGATTGGGACAACTCCGTCAACACCGAACTCTCCTTCCAAAAAAGGACCGAAGCATGCCAGTCCGTGGGGTACCAGAGTTGGGGCTACCGCGCGGGCGAGGACTACTACTCGCTCCCCTACTTGATCCGCAGCATTCACAAGGTCATGGCCAAGGGCGGAAATTACCTGCTCAACGTGGGCCCCAAACCTGACGGAACGATTCCGGAAGAAGCCGCAACCCTGCTGCGACAGATCGGCAAATGGTATAAGTCGGTGAAGGAGTCTCTGTTGGATGTGGATGCCGCCAGTATGATGACCAGGAATCGCAACGTGCTGCTAACCCAGCGCGGCGACACACTCTACGTCCACCTGTTCAAGGAGCAGGAAATTCCCGCTATCTACTTAACTCCCATAGCCACGCTGCCGCGACGTGCCACGCTGCTGAATACAGGGGAAAGAGTTGAGTGCGAGATTATGGCCCCACCCCGGCTGGCGCAGCAGAAGCCCAATCACTGTCTGCGCTTGAAGAATCTACCGGTCAGCGGCCCCGCCAGCGTTGGCCTGGTGGTGAAACTCGAGTTCGACCACCTTGCATCGTGACAGCAAGAGCAAGGCAAAAGGCAAAGTGCAAAAGTCAAAGCCGGGGCATGCTCGCGA
>JARLGN010000225.1 GCA_031292775.1 Acidobacteriota bacterium
ATTGACCGCGGCTTGCTGGCGTCGTATGTGTTCGTGCACGAGAATCGCGCCCGGCTGGCGGAGATGCTTCGCGCCATTTCGCCGGACCCGAAGAATTACCGGGTTTTCCTGATGAGCACCGGCAGTGAGGCCACCGAAAATTGCATCAAGTTGGCCAAGACATACGCTCTGGCCAAACACGGCGTTCATAAGAAGTATTTTGTCACCTTCAACTACGCCTTTCATGGACGCACCATGGGCGCGCAGCTTGCCGGCGGCTCGGAGAAGTCGAAGACGTGGATGGTCGACCGCGACCGCACCTTTGTGCAAGTGCCCTTCCCGGATGGCTATAAGAATGAAGACACCTCGTTTGATCTTTTCCTGAAGACGCTGGCGGAAAAGGGCGTGAAGCCACAGGACATCGCCGGGGTGATGACGGAAAGCTTCCAAGGCGGCGGGCCGGATTTCCTGCCCGTCGAGTATACGCAGAAACTCCAGGCATTCTGCCGCGAGCACGACATCGTGATGTGTTACGACGAAGTGCAGGCGGGCTTCGGCCGCAGCGGCAAGATGTTTACGTACGAACACTATGGCGTTCGCCCTGACCTGATCGCCTGCGGCAAGGGCATCTCCTCGTCACTGCCGATTTCCGCGGTCATCGGACGCGAGGACATCATGGATCTCTACGCGCCCGGTTCGATGACTTCCACCCATTCCGGCTCACCGTTGCCGGTGGCCGCTGCCATCGCCAGCCTGGAAATCATCCAGAAAGAACACCTGGCAGAACGCGCCGCGCGCATGGGCGAAATCTTGCTGCCGGAACTGAAGCGCATTCGTGAAAAGTATCCCCAGAGGCTGGGATGCCTTCAGGGCAGAGGGTTGGTTGCGGGAATTCAGGTGGTGAAGTCCGGTACAAAGACCCCCGACCCGGACACCGCTCTGCTGATCAATATCGCCTGTTTCCAAAAAGGCGTGCTGATGTTCGCGCCCGTGGCCGCCAGCGGCGAGTGCCTGAAAATCGCCCCCCCGCTGACCATCGCTGAAGACGCGCTGCGTGAGTCGTTGAAGGTTTTCGAAGAAGCGGTGGATGAAGTGTTAGGGACTTAACATGGATGAACAGGATGGACAGGATAGACAAAAGACTCAAACCTAAAGGCTGAGACTGGAAAGCAAAAGGCCAACGTCGAATTTCACGGAATCCTCATCGACGCACTTTTTGTTCCGGCTTTTTATCCTGTCTATTCTGTCCATCCATGTAATAAAGGACTTTAAAAATGGATCACCAGGGTGGGCAATTTACGGCATTGAAGCATGAGCTGATCACCAAGGTGGTAATCGGTTGCGCCTTTGAAGTCATCAATGAATTGGGCGCGGGTTTTCTGGAATCGGTCTATGAGAAGGCTTTGCTTCTGGCGTTGCGGCAAAAAGGCTTGTCAGCGCTCTCCCAACATCCGGTCAAGGTGATGTTCCGGGGCGAATGTGTGGGTGACTTTTACGCGGATATATTCGTTGAGAAGAAGGTGATCGTCGAACTGAAAGCGGTCAAAGCTATTGCCCCTGAACACCAGGCACAAATCATCAATTATCTGAACGCCACTGGAATCGAAGTGGGCCTGCTGATCAACTTCGGAAATCCCAAACTCGAATACAAGCGCTTCACCAGAAGCAAAGACCACATACATGGATAGACAGGATATACAGGATAGGCAGAAGGCTGAGACCCAAAAGCAATAAGTCAACATTGAAGATCGCGGAATCCTCATCAGTCTGGGCTTTGTTCCCTCTCTTTATCCTGTCCATCCTGTCCATCCATGTGAATAAAGCTCTCTTAATTGCTCAGGGGGCGAGAGTGACCACGGCCACTGCCAGCCCCCCTAGGTTAACGGTGTCGCCCGTCAAGTGCATAGAAGCAGGCGTGTGATTACCCGTCGTTTGGTCGACATAGTCCACGGTGCCGCCGGTACTTCCGGGAATCGAAACCGCAAACGGCCGATTGCGCTTGTTGACCAAGAGAATCTTGTGCTTGCCATCAGGTCCCACAAAGCCCAGCGCATAAACATAGGGAACGCTGGTGCTGGCATCCACCAGCTTGTCACCCGGGCCAAAGTTATCGCGGAGAAGTTTCAGCGCCCAGTACCGCGCATTCGGCTCACCGGTATTCCAATCCATCATGCTCACGCTCGGATAGAATCCGGGAAGCTGCGCGAGCGCGGATTCTCCCACCCCCTCAACCCCAAGACGCGCAAGCTCACCGTACAAATACCCATACAGCGCCGCGCACAGGTTCCAGTAAGGTTGCGGAATGGGCCGGGGAACGTATCCTGGTTTTCCTTGATTAAAATCGTCGGTTGAAATCGCGCCGATTTCATCAATCGTGGTCCCCGTTTCTGGAGAGAGCCTCTGGCGAATTGATTGAATGTAACGGACAACATCCAAAAAACCGTCGGCTTGTTCGAAAAACGTGTGGGGCCACACGTCGAAACTCTCTTCCGGCATGGGGACTGCATAGAAATGATAAGAGATCATGTCGATGGGAACGCCTGCCTGGTGATTCTGATGATTCAGGAAATATTCGAAGAACTGTGGCTCGACGGAGGGGTTAGCCAGTGCAGCTCCCACGAATTTAATCTTGGGATCGACCTTTCTAATAGCCCCCACCACGACATCGTAGAGCGCCGTGTAGAACTGCGGGCTCATGCGGTGTTCGAGTTCGGGTTCGTTGAGCACCTCCCAGTAGTCAATCTTGTAATGGTGGCCGGACTCGTGTCGTTTCCCCAATTCGTCGGTAAATCCGCCCTGCGTGTACCAACTTACCAGCCGGCCGTAATAATCCGCCACCTCCTTCATGCTCGGGTCTCGCAAGTCAGTTCCTTTTTCGTAGTCCCAAACAGGCTGGTTGGGGTCGGCCGGAAACGGCCCCGGCTTATCCGTCTTGAACATCCACTGGGGGATAGTGCTGAAATTCCAGATGGCTGAGTGCCCTTCGGTGGCCTGGGCAAAGTCGATGGCGAACGGATCGAGGAGGGAGAAATCCCACGAGGTCCTGCCGTTGGCCGGTGGTTCAAGCTCCGCAACAACCAGTTTAGGGTAAGGCAGCCAAGGCACAAACCGGACGTAGTCGCAGTGGAGGTCCTGCAAACCCAAAAAGACCTTATCGTGAATTGGAGAACTGCGGCCCATCAAGGGAGTCACCACCACCTGCAGCGTGGCGTTGGTGTTAGAGACGCGAATCACCTGGTTCCAGTCAACCGTCACGGAGGTCTTTTCCGCAGGAGTAGCCGCAACAGTTCGGAGGGAACAAGCGGTCAAAGCGATGCCAAGTATCAAGAGGGTGAATCCGGGCTTCTTCATAGTTGCCTCCCTTAGGAGAAATGAATCCTCGACTGCGTTCGGCGATGCATTATACATCCCATAAGCCGGGGGACTTACCAAGGTCAGAGTTGGTTGATTCCCCCGATTTGATCACAAGAATTCTGATACATCATTCTTGTACGTTCCCTAACAAGAAAGCTCTCGCCGTAGTTCCTGCTCTACGAGTAAACTGGTGGAACGGGCAGAAACTGAGCGTGTTATGAAGGGTAATTCAGAAAACGACCTTAACCGGCGCAGATTCCTTTCAGCCGGCATACGAGGAGCGGGTGGGGCGTGGGTCTCCCTGCATTGGCCCGCCATCATGGCGGCAGCGCAGCATGCTGCGCACATGCGCGAAGCCGTCCCTCCGGCCAAGCTGGAAGTTCTTACCGCCGAACAGGCTGCGGAAATTGAGGCCGCCGCCTGCCGCATTATTCCTACTGACGACACGCCGGGCGCTCGCGATGCCGGGGTGATCTACTTCATCGACCGCGCTTTGGCCACCTTTGCACAGGAAAGCCGCGCCGACTACGAAAAAGGTCTGCTCGTGTTGCAGGCCAGGACGCGGGAGATGTTTCCCGGCACGCAGAAATTCTCTCAGGCCACTCCCGAACAGCAGGACGCGGTGCTGAAAGCGTTGGAAGGACAGCCGATTTTCGAGTTGATCCTCACGCAGACGGTCATGGGATTTCTCGCCGACCCCGCACGCGGCGGCAATCGCGGCGAAGTGGCGTGGAAACTGACGGGGTTTGATGACAGTCCCGCTTTCGCCCCGCCATTTGGATACTACGACCGCGACTACCCCGGCTGGAAACCGCCCGAGGAGAAATGACTTAGTGCTGGTGGGGTCACAGCACAAAAGTTGGAGATTTTTCTTCCCTCACCGATGGTGAATGAACAGGTTCGAGTTTGAATAGGACGTTGGGGTTTTAACCCCCTCACCCGTCCCGCCCCGGCTGGTGAAAGCGCCGGTTGCGGGCCACCCTCTCCCCCATAGGGGCGAGGGCTGTCATTTCAGAGGAAGTGTGAGTAGTTCATGGTCGATCCCAAAGGCAACCAATGAATCCTCAAATCACCTACAAGCCGTCGGAAGAAGTTGACTTCGTCATCGTCGGCTCCGGCGCGGCGGGGGGAGTGCTGGCCAAAGAGCTCTCCACCGCGGGCTTCAAAGTTGTGGTGTTGGAACAAGGGCGATGGATTGATCCCAGCGATTTCTCGCACGACGAAATCACGATTACGAATGAATTTCAACTGACCAATAACCCCAGGCAGCAGCCCCAGGCGTTTCGAAGAACTCCCCAGGACAAGGCGCAGAAGCAATTTGCGGTGATTTACGGTCGCCTTGTTGGCGGGGGCTCAGTACACTTCACGGGAAACTTCTGGCGATTTCATGAAATCGATTTTGTAGAGCGCAGCCGCCGGGGAACAATCGCCGGCACCGGGTTCGCGGACTGGCCGCTGACTTACGCGGACCTTGAGCCGTATTACACCAAGGTGGAATGGGAAATCGGCATTTCCGGCTTGGCGGGTGCCAGTCCCTTTGACCCGCCGCGGTCCAAGCCTTATCCCCTGCCACCCATGCCGGTAAAATCCTCCGGCGTCCTCTTTGAGCGTGCCGCCTGGAAGCTGGGGTTGCATCCCTTCCCTGCCCCTCTGGCGATTCTTTCCCAGCCTTATCGGGGACGTGCGGGGTGCATCCATTGCGGGCGTTGCGAAGCTTTCGGCTGCGAGGTGGGAGCAAAAACCAGCTCGCTGGCCAGCGTTATTCCGGTGGCACAGCAAACCGGGCGCTGCGAAATTCGCACGGAAAGTTATGTCCACCGCGTGGAAATCAATCAGCAGGGCCGCGCCACGGGTGTCGCCTATTTTGATGCCCATCGCCAGCCGCAATTCCAAAAGGCACGCGCTGTCATCGTCAGCGCCAATGGAGCGGAGACTGCCCGCCTGATGCTGCTCTCCCGTTCTCCGAGTTTTCCCCAAGGCCTGGCGAATTCCAGCGGGATGGTGGGAAAGCACCTGATGATTAACGGCTACACGGAAGTGTTTGCCACCTTCGATGAGCCGCTCAACGAATTCAAGAGCGTTACCGATACACGCGTGCTGCACGACTTTTATGAAATGGATCCCAAGCTGGGCTTCTACGGCGGCGGTGGCATTGACGCGCGCTTCGGCTATCCGCCCATCGGCTTCGCTTTGGGCGCTCTTCCACCCGATGCACCGCGTTGGGGCAAGGCTTACAAGAATTGGTTGGCATCCTACTCACGAACCATGTTACTGGCCAGCCATGCCACCTCGCTGCCACTGGAGACTAACAGCATCTCGCTGGACCCTGAACTGAAAGACGCCTGGGGTTTGCCCGCCATGTGTGTAACGTATAAGGACCACCCCGACGACCTGAACACGGTCCGCTATTTACGCGACCGTTCCATTGAGATCCTGCAAGCCGCCAAGGCACCCAAGGTCTGGGCGGCGCCCGTGCAGGAACAGTCCATAGCCGTGCATCTGCTGGGAACGTGCCGCATGGGCAACGACCCAAAAACGTCCGTGATAAATTCCGACCACCGCGCCCACGATGTGCCTAACCTCTTTCTCTGCGACGGAAGCAGCTTTGTGACCTCCGGCCGCGGACAGCCCACCATGACCATCCAAGCCCTTGCCTTTCGTGCCGCGGACCGCATCGCCGCCGCCGCCCGTCGCGGTGAAGTGTGAAAAGCGCGAACGTCCTGTACTACGGATTCTCCTCACGCCGCTAAGAAGAGCTTCACCACAGAGGCACAGAGACCACAGAGAAAAGCATGCCTGCATTCGCGGCGGGGTGTGGGGCTACTTGTTTGTCGATCCGCAGTTTTCTCCGTGTCTGTTCTCCGTGACCTCTGTATTGCAATACCGTATATTCTTGTTTTTTTAGCAAACATTTTTGTGCCCATGTTGAGAGTAGAACGTAGAGAGAAGAGACCCCTCATCCGCTTCGTACCTCAGCACCTTCTCCCCTGGGAGAAGGTCGGTAATTAAACCGCCCTCTCCGAGGGGAGAGGGTGGCAGAGGGACGAGGTGGGGGGCCCCACGTTCTGCTGGTTGTGGGGGTGAGGGGTCTCTTCGTCCGCCCACGAAGATTTGGTTGTGGCTCCGCCGCGCTGTGCCTCTTTGGTGAAATTCCGTTTGGCTTGCGGCCGGCAGCATCACGAGTCCGCAATCCGTTTATTGGCTTCCCGTAATTCCTCAAGTAAACTCATGTTCCAGCGGAGGACCGCATGACCCAGGCCCATGATCCTGACACTGAAACCGAAGTCTTACTCGCCTCCCTAAAATCGTTCTTTTTCCCCGGGGGCCAGGATGCCGGGCGGTTAGTGCGTGGAGTCAAGACCACTCAGCATGGTGAAATGTGCTCAGCGCCCGGGGCGCGATGGATGCCCTTTACAGCCGTAGAACGGATCGACGCCACCCAAAGCAGTTTCTGTTGGGAGGCGCGCGTTGGAGGAAGCAAGTTGGGCTCCTTCGTGGTGACGGACGCCTTTGAAGAGGGGCGCGGACGGCTGGTGGTAAAACTGGGAGGCCTGATTCCGCTGAAAAAATTCTCCGGGCCGGATTTCGACAAGGGTGAAATCCAGCGCTACTTCAGCTCAATTCTCATGTGCCCGCCCATGCTACTGAATCATTCTTCCCTGGAATTCACCGCTATCGGCAACCGCACCTTGCGAGTGAGGGATCATAGCGACCCCACGGGTGCTACGGTCGATTTCGGGATTGGGGAAGACGGATGTCCAGTAACATGCCGGGCCGAGCGGCCGCGGCTGGTCGGTAAGCGGTCGGTTCTGACGCCCTGGTCCGGCACGTGTTCGGAATTTAAGGAGTGGAACGGCCTCCGCGTCGCGCACCGAATCGAAGTGTGCTGGCATCTTCCTGAGGGCGCCTTCACCTATTTTCGAGAGGAAATCACATCCTACACGTTGATGTAGCACCGGCACTAAACCAGGGCCGCCCAAAGCAATTATCCTCCGGCAAAAGCTACAGGCTTTACGGTGGCAGGCCCCTCAAAGGGGCTTGGCCTCCGCCGCCGGGAAAGGGCCCCCTCGCCCACTTGGGATAGGCGTTAAAATAACCTTGAGA
>JARLGN010000226.1 GCA_031292775.1 Acidobacteriota bacterium
CTACATCGCGCACACTCCTGCGCTTTTCAAGGATTAGCGCCCAGAATTGGGAAGCTGATGCGAAACTCAGCGACATTCCTGTCCGCCCTTCGCCTATCGTCCCTTGAAATAAGCCTTCCACGGCACCCAATAATATGAAGGCCAGCCTTTAGTGACGCCCTTGTGGTCATGTTGCGGAACCCCTACATGGACCAAATCGATTCTGCCGCCGCCCGGGGCCTTGGAGAAGTTCATGATCAAAATTGAGTCCAGGTCGGAAGCCTTCCAATGGGAAGCGCGCCAGGCTTGCACGATCATGATGCCCGGAACCACCGCGAGGTTCTTCCCCGAGATCATTCCCTCAAAAGCCGACCACTTGGCCCCCGGCTTGGCGCTCACAGATGCCTTGGCCCCCGTCGTGGCGGAGTGCTTTTTCGAGTCGGTAAAGATTGCAAAAAGCTCTTTTGGGGTAGCCTTGAATGTCACCGATTGCACGATGGGTTTGGTCATGCCGGTCCTCCTGTTGTATTTATTGCCCTGAACTGTTGATGGTATCAACTCTCAGGCAGGGTTGCCAGTCCTTCAAGGGAATGTTGGTGCGCGCGGGATACGCGCCTTTGGCTGCAGGATGCGTGTTAGCGTGCGGCTCACTCGGTGTTGTGGGGGCGCTTGGCCATGCGCCCCCACCCCCAATTGCCGATGTTACCTATTGTCTTTTTGCGAAAAGCCACATGGCAGGCGCATTAGCGTTCAGCAAACCATGTGTAATTGCCGGCGAAAGTGCCCTCCATCCTGTCATCACGGACCAGACGTCCTACGTAGTGCTGGTTATACTCCGGGCGATCGAATTCAATCCTCCGGCTGCGAGGTTCGAAACGGATGTTGGTTAGGTTTTCCCAGCGGTTGGTGACATCATAGAATACGCGGCCGCTGTACTGCCCGTCGCCCCCGGAGAATTCCATCTTCCCGGTGTAGTTGTTGCCATTGATCTTCCATTGGCCATTGATAGCAGACCGCTCATGATTGTCGCCTTCCTCCCGGCCACCGCCACCCGTACGTTCTGCCCACCAAGTATAGTTGCCGGCGAAAGTGCCCTCCATCCTGTCATCACGGACCAGACGCCCTACATAATGCTGGTTAGCCTCCGGGCGATCGAATTCAATCCTCCGGCTGCGAGGTTCGAACCGAATGTTGGTTAGGTTTTCCCAGTGATTGGTGCCTTCAATGTAAGCGCGGCCGGTGTACGCGCCGTCATCGCCGGAAAGCTGTAATTTGCCGTTGTAGTTGTTGGCGTTGATTTTCCACTCGCCGGAAATATGCTCTGCCGCCTGGGCCGGAAGGCCAGCGGCAGCAAGGAAGCTAAAAGCGCATGAAACCAGAAAGAGTACCAAAGCAGAGGTTCTTCGCCTCATGTGAGTCATCTGAACCACCTCGTGTTCATGTGGGATGTAAAAGCTGCGGCGGATTATTCCACGGGCCAAGGTCATAAGCAAGCCGTGATGTCCCAAAATGCCCCAAAAGTGCAAACTATCGGAAAGGTAGCGATGGAAAAGTGAGCGAAGGGTTCAGTGAGCTTGACTCACACGTTAAGAGGCCGTCTAATGAACTTGGTGCAAATAAGCGAAAGCCATTAATCGTATGCAGGCAGACCGTTTCTACAAACTCCTGAACCTCAACCGGGTGGTACGCAGCCATCGCGTCAAATTCACCGGGCTGCTGGGCATGTACTGGCTTCGTCAGCGGCACTTGTGGCTGCGTTTCGATCCGGTGATGTCGTGCAATCTGCGCTGCCAGATGTGCTATTTCAGCGACCCGAACTTTGCCAGGGAAAACATTGGCCGTTTCAGCCCCGCCGAGATCGAGCGTATTGCCGAAGTCTTCTTCCCCTGGGCGGTGAAACTGTACCTTGGCTGCGGGACTGAGCCCTCCACCTACAAAGGCTTCTTGGATATCATCGCGCTGGGCAGGAAGTTCAAGGTACCGATGCTTGGCATGGTCTCGAACGGCCAGTTGCTGATGCCCGAGCATCTGGAAAAGCTGGTGGAGCTGGGCCTTGATGAGCTGACGCTTTCTACGCACGGCGTCACGCGCGAGACCTATGAACGCCTGATGCGCCGTGCCTCTTTCGCGAAATTCCTGGAAGTCCTCGACCAACTGGAGGCCATCAAGAAGCGCCGGGGCTCCGCCTGTCCGCAATTGCGCCTGAATTACACTGTCAATGCGGAGAACCTGGAGGAGTTGGCGGGCTTCTTCGACGCGTACGGGAAGTACACGATCCGCACCTTGCAGATTCGCCCCATCGTCGACCTCGGGAACACTGAGTGTACGGAAAAGGATATGACGCCCCACGTGGCGAGGTACAACCAGATCCTCCGGTCCATTGAGCGGACGTGCCGGGAGCAGGGAATTCGCCTACTTGCCAACTATGAAGACGTGAGCTACCAAAAGAAGACCACGCGCGCGGCACTTGCGCCTGAAGTTGTAGTCTATCTCAGCCCCCAGGATCTCTCCAAGACCGGGTTCGACTGGCGGCATGAAACCTATCTTGAATATTGCCGCCGCACCCGTTGGTCCAAAACCCTTCTCAAGAAAGCATTTACCAGCGCCGCGAACCTTGAAGCTCCTTCGCCTTACCTCTCCTACAAGATTATCGACTAATGATCAGTTAGCGCCTCCCGCTGCTTCCGTGGTTCTAATTCCAAGACAAAACCCAATCACCCTAGCAATGTGGAAAACGTTGATTCGCCTACTCTGTTCACACACTTGCAGCCAAAATGTCATATCGCCTTAACGATCAACTGCCAGAGTGATTGCCGTTCTGGCTGTATGGACGACCGTGCAGCCTAAATCCCCGCGTGAGGAGATTTCTAAATGATGGAAAAGGCTTCCCAGAGACGCCAGCCAGGGCGGACTCTCGCTCGTGTACTGGCGCTGCTTGCAGTGGGCGTATTCGTTGGCGGCATGGCAGCAAATGCTCAGGACTTTGACAGGGACTGGGACCAACATTTCCGGCCCGGCAACCTGGTGGTCAGTCGAAGTGTATACGACAACAAAGCGAGCAACGTTCAGGTGGGCACGGTCCTGCCGCCCAATTGCGCGAGCACCCAGGGTGGGTGTTCCGCGTCTACGGGCGCACCCTATAATGGCCTGTACCCTTACGTTTGGAACAATGATGTCTACGATGGAAGCTTTGGCATCACGTCCAAGATTCTTCTTGACCAGATCACTCCTTATGGCTGGCTGATCAACACGCTGGAGGTTCCCAACAGTTCTCAGCGCTCCAACACCAGCGCACGTGACCAACTGGTTACCAGCTTCAGTTCGAAGTCGGAGTTAGCTCTTAATCTCTCCACGGACGGCCGATATCTCACATTTATGGGTTATGTTGCGCCCGTCGATGCACTCGATGTGTCTAACTCCAACACTCCTGGGGAGATCGATACCACAAATCCCGTGGGAGTCAATTATTACCGCGCTGTGGCTCAGGTGGACCGGGAAGGGAAGTTTCATTTCACGGAAACCAACGCTTATAGCGGAAATAACGGCCGTGCGGCGATACTTAACAACATTAGCGGCGGGGACTTCTTCTATACTGCGGGCAACGCCGGAAATGGAGGCAATCCACAGCCTGCCGGGATTCTCCTCGGTGCCGGCGCCCAAATTATCGACCCGCTGGAAGAACTCGAAAGCGTCCAAGCCCCGGCAGAGCCAACCCCCGTTTCCAGTTTTTCGATAACGGAACTTACTGGCGTCACCAAAGCGGATAAACTCGGCAAGGATGACAATTTCCGCGGCATGACCATTTTCAATAACGCCCTCTACTACTCAAAGGGTAGCGGAAGCAATGGAGTCAATACCGTTTACTTCGTTGACACCACGGGAACCGCATGCCCAACGGGCGCAGGGCTTCCATCGGCTTCGGCAGTTCTGCCTTCCAGTCCACTCGCCTACAATCCTTCCACCCTGCTGACGAAGGGTCTTCCGAATAATATGTGCGTCCTGGCAGGTTTCCCATCGGTCCCGAACAAGAACCTGACTACCGTTACTAGCTTTCCCTTCGGGATCTGGTTTGCCAACGCCAGCATGGTCTACGTCGCGGATGAAGGCGATGGCTATACCGGAGGGACGGACCTCTATACCCACGCTGCGGCTCAAACCACTGCTGGATTGCAGAAGTGGGTGTTCAATTCCACCACGCAAAAATGGACCTTGGCTTATGCATTGCAAACAGGGTTGAAGCTGGGCGTCCCGTACACCGTGTCTGGATATCCCACCGGAACCAACGCGGCCACCAGCCTGCCTTGGGCGCCCGCCAGGGATGGGCTCCGCAATCTTACCGGACGCGTGGATGAATGGGGTAAGGTAACCATTTTGGCCGTGACATCAACCGTCAGCGGAAACGGCGATACCGGCGCCGATCCCAACCGGCTCGTGGCCATTGAGGACTTATTGAGCAACACCGACGCCACGGTGGCAGCGCAAGAGGAATTTCATACAATCCGCGAAGCGGGCTTTGGAGAAGTTCTGCGCGGCGTCTCTTTCACCCCCGGAACCGAACTCGCGAGAGGCCGGTGGTAAATATCCGGCTGGCGATGGGAGTGGTTCTTTGCAGGGTGGGGAAAGCGCATCTGGAGTTCGTGCGCCTCCACTTGTGGAAGGATTGCGTCTATTCGTTACGTCTGATAAGATATGTTATGTTAACTAAAAGATGGGGCGCTTATTTCGCTGGCGCCCCTTGCTTCTTGCCTTCCCAAACGCCTTTTTCCGTGTCGCTGGCCCAATTCCCCTCCAGCTTCCCGCTCTTTTCGAATTTGCCCATAAGAACATACCCGCCTTGAGGCGTATCGATATGTATTTCCAACATGTTACGCCGGAATGTGCCCGAGCTGAATTGGGTTGCGCCGATGGGCGATGCAATGCTTCCGTCGACCAATTCCTTGTTCTGTTGCAGGTAGAGTGTGAAGGC
>JARLGN010000227.1 GCA_031292775.1 Acidobacteriota bacterium
GGTGATGACCAGCACGATATCGTGGGCCAGTATGACCTGCGGCCTGCCCTCACGGGAGAACTTGCCGATTCGCGGGCCAAGAATCATGGCAATGGCCAAGGCGCTGAGGCCGCCCACGGCGTGCACCACTCCTGACCCGGCGAAATCGCAATAGCCCTTGCCGAGACCAAAGTTGGTGCCGAGATTTGCGAGCCACCCGCCGCCCCATGCCCAGTTCGCAAAAAGCGGATAGGTGAACGCGGCGAAAAGAAACGAGGTCACGGCAAAGGCGGAGAACTTCCATCGCTCGACGGCCGCGCCCGTGGGTATAGTTGCTCCCGTATCCATGAAGACCATTTGGAATAGGAACAGCACCATCACGCCCACATCGTAGGTTCCCTTATGCATGAGAAACAGCCCATGTTGTCCGAACAGTCCGAAGGGCTTCCCGAAAACCGTTGCGGTGAATTCCGCGCTGAGCGGAGCGGTGCCGCCTAAATTGGCGACAGCGCCCACACCGCCCATCTGGATGGCGAAGCCGATGAGCCAGTTGGCTAACATTCCGATGCCATACACGCCCATATTCATCATCATGGTGTGATTGGCATTCTTGGCGCGCGCCAGACCGGTTTCCAGCAGCGCAAAACCCAGTTGCATAAACATGACGAGGTAGCCGGTAATCAGTGTCCAGACAAAATTGACGGCGATTTTGTTTTGCCCTACCTGGTTTGCCAGGTCGCCTATTGTCAGGCCCTTCTTGGGGTCACTCACGGTGACGTCGCTGGCATTACCGGTGAGCGACCCGTCCGGATCGCCTTTGGCGTGCGCGTCTGCCGACGGCACGGGCGTACTCGCCAAGTCAGCATCCAGAATGGGTTTCGGCGCCGGCGGCGGTGGCACTGCAGCCGATGCCGCGGGGGTCGCCATTGCCGGTGCGGCAGCGGGTGCCTGTGCAAGCGCGAGCGGCGCAATGCAGAACACCGCGAACAACACCACGAGCAATCTCTTCGTCGAGTTTTTCATCCTTGCCCTCACCCCTTTTTCCAGATTGCGTTCTTGAGATAGGCCTTGTTGAGCACACCCATAATTCCGAACAGGCTCACCGCCAGTCCGACGAGCACCATCGCCAGCCGTCCACCGACTGAGGAAGTTACGCCCAGGCTGAGTACACTGATCACAAATCCCAGAAGCGTCACAAGTATTCCGACTAGAATCATGGCTCGTTTTCCTCAATTCTCCGCTTGTTCAAGCGGTTTAATTTTTCGAAATATGGCAATCGATCCGGCCAGTAGGGCTGCGGCAACTATGTACAGGAGAATACTTCCTGCGTAAATTGCCCCGGCTAGAGCCGTAAACGCGAGCAAGAAGATGGTGACCCCAACTGCCTGTGTGGGATTTGCTCCCATTGCGTTTCCCCTCCCTGTTTGAAATCAAGCCAAATCACCAGCACGTACAAGAACCGAAGCAAACGTACAGCTACCGCTTGGGCCCAAAAAACCCTACAAAACCGACGGCCAGAACATTCTGGTCTTTCACCGCGGCAGGATTGATGCCCCGGTCGAAGAACGGCTGATTCGACCAGTCATAACGATACTCCGCTCGCGCAAGGAAACCCTGGACCACCTTGTACTCGCCGGTGAGCGTGAATTCCTTCAGGTCCTGTGTAGTGCCGGTGGAAAACCCATCGCGGTCCTTGAACCACTCAAGGCGCGGGGTGAAGCTCCACTTGCTGTTTGCCTGGAAGTGCAATGCGCCGGCAACGCCATACCACTTGGCCGTAAAGGTCGGGTCAGTGGTGCTAGCCGCGCTGGTCCCGGTCCCTGTATCCACTGCCAGGGGACTGGTGTTCTGGCCGTAGTCAAAATTGAGATAGGCGTTGAACTTGGAGTTGGGCGTCAACAGGAGAACGGTGTCGTAGAGTTGGCGCCACCCTGTGTTCGTGCCCGGGTTCTCCGGTCCGCCATAATAAGTGTTGCTCCAGGCAAATTTGGTATACGTGATGGTGTCGGTAAGTCCCAGGGTCTTGCCACTATTGTTGTCCTCGGTGTCGTTCCAGCCGTTTACTAACTGAACCCCACCAGTGAAGTGTTTGCCGATAGGGAAGGAGGTGCGAATTCCGAAGTGATAATAGGGAATGGCCCAAGAAAACAACAGGGAGCGAGAGTAGTTCCAGTTGGAATTGGTTTCGATCACTTCCGCGCCGGCGCTGGTCACAAATTGGCCGAGATCAATCTCAAAGCCCTTGAGCGCCGCGGGCTTCAAACTCACATAAGCCTGCTCCACATTGCGGAGAATGCCCGGCGCATCGCTTGGTTCGCTTGCGTGAATGATGTCGAAAGCGCGTCCGAAGCCGAAGTCCACCTGGAAGCCTACCGGATCCGCCGTGTGAGACATGCTGAGCTTGACCATGTTCAGGCTGAACTGGTTGGCCTTGGTATCAAAGTTGTAAAGCTGGTTGTTCATGGAGGCGGGATGATTGGCGTTGAAGCCGTAATAGCCATCCACCAAACCGCTGAAATCGATGGGGCCTATAGACCAGGTCGGCGACGCAGCCTCGGGGGTCGCCACAGGAACGGCGTTCTGAGCTGGAGATGCGGCGGCGGAAGTAGCCGGAGTTGGGGCCGAAGCTGGAGTCTGGATCACCGCCGAAGCCGTGGGCGGCGCTGCTGACGCGTTAGAGCGTGCTTCCAAGTCCGCCAGCCGCTTCTCCAACTGGTCAATGCGATCCAGCAACATACGTTCGCGAATGTCCTCCGTCGTCCGAGCTATCCGAATTTGGTCATTCGTTAACTGAGTGGTATTCCCCTGCGGAGTCGTGGGGGACGTGGGCGACACCTGAGTACCCTGAGATGCGCCAGGTGTAGGCTGCTCTCCGGGGGGAGAATTCGTCTGGGCAAGCGCGGGCACCCCAAACAGCGACGCCAGTGAGATACAACAACAGACGAAGCCAAGGCGCATCAAGTGTCCTATTCTTCCCCCGCTTCTTGGGGACTTGAACCTAAGAGCCTGAGAAAACGACTGAATGGTGCTTGGCGGAGAAATGTAGCGGCGAAGCTTTTGGAATGCCAACGCAAACTTTCTATTATCGAAATCGATAATTTGTGATTGGCGTAGCGCACAAGTAAGTGCATTATCTCTGCCACGAAGCTTCCCGGTTCCCGGGCGCGGGCGCGCCTTCCAGAAGCAAGGAACTTTCTACCGAGAGGGGAAATGCATGAAGAAGATTGAAGCAATCATCCAGCCGTCGCGGTTTGAGTCCGTGAAAGAGGCCCTGCGGGAAATTGGGATAGAAGGAATCACAGTATCGGAAGTTCGGGGACACGGCAGGCAAAAGGGTCACACCGAAACATATCGCGGGCGGGAGTACTCCGTGGACCTTTTACCAAAGGTGAAACTTGAATTGGCTTTGCCCGAAGCGCAAACGCCGCAGGTCATCAATGCCATTCTGCAGGCCGCAAAGACCGGGAAGATCGGCGACGGCAAGATTTTCATATCCACGCTGGATGACGCCATTCGCATCAGGAACGGGGAGCACGGAGAAGGCGCGCTCTGAGGTAAGTGACCCGCCACTTCAAATCTGCGCGGGATGTTGCGTGCCAAGCTTGGCGGCATCTTTCCTATATCGGTAGGTTGCTCCGCTCGCTCAGAATGGATCGCGGGGATTAGCGCTGGGAGTTGAGCAAAGGGGTGGTATCCCTAGCCGCCGCGAGCGGCGAAAAAGCAGGCGCTTCGCCTACATGATGAATGGTCATATGCATCTAGGTTTTCGGGTGCAGCCTCCCGACCGAAAGAGATCCCGCGAATGATGGCGGAACGCGAATGTGCTGAGCGGGGCGGATTGCACGCAGAACTGCAGAAGTGGTCCGCAAAGTGGCGAGAGTAGTTTGTGAGTAACGCGGGCGAGTTTCTGGCGTAGGGGACCTCCTGGTGGCTCACCTGGTTTCCATCCAGTTATCTCCATTAGCCAATTCCGAGCGAGCGTGTGGCTCGATGGCAAGTAGTCTTGCCTCCCGAGTGGAACACTGGATATTATTTCTGCCTCGGATTGACAGGTAACCTGTCCGGCGTGTATCAATTGAAAGCGTCTGCCCCGCCCCGAATGCCTTTAGCTGCCTTAGCACTATTATTGCAACACCTTCGAGCGGGGATGGATGCTCAGCGAAAGCTCCAGTGAGGTCTCCATGCGCCGCCCGCAATTTCTTTTGCTTCCTGTCGTCTTTGTAACCGCAGTACTTTTTCTCGTATCACTTGCCTTGGCAGCAACGCCATTGACGATTGGCAATCTCCGGTGCGAATACAAGTCCAATCCTGTCGGCATCGATATCCTGCAGCCCCGGCTCAGTTGGGAAGTGGTCTCCTCGGAACGCAGCACGCTACAGACGGCTTACCAGATCCGCCTGGCCGCCTCCGAGGAAAACCTGGTTAGGAACAAGCTGCTCTGGGATTCCGGCAAGGTAACCTCGGATGCTTCAATTCAGGTTATCTACCAGGGACCTGCGCTGGAAACCGGACGCCGTTACTACTGGCAGGTTCGCGTCACGGATAACCTGGGCCGCACCTCGGATTGGAGCGCTCCCGCTTTCTGGGAAATGGGCCTGCTCCACGATTCGGACTGGCTAGCGCGCTGGATCACTCCCAATCTTCAGGAAGACACCTCGAAGCCGAATCCCGTCCCGATGCTTCGCCGTGAATTTCAGGTGAAGAAGGATGTTGTCAGCGCCCGGGTGTACGCGTCGTCTATGGGACTCTATCAACTCGAACTCAATGGAAAGCGAGTCGGCGATCAATACTTCACGCCCGGCTGGACCGCGTACGATTTTCGCTACCAATATCAGACCTACGACATCACGCCAGATTTGAAGATTGGTGTGAACTGCCTAGGTGCTTTGTTGGGGGACGGATGGTTCCGCGGCAATATGACTTGGGATGATCGTAGGAATTCGTATGGCACGCGGCTGGGATTGATTGCGCAGCTCGTGATTACCTATAAGGACGGCGAGAAGGAAATCGTGGGCACCGACGAAAGCTGGAAGGCGGAGACGGGCCCCGTCCTGCTCTCGGATATCTACAATGGCGAGACGTATGACGCGCGTTTGGAGCGCGCAGGCTGGAGCACTTCCGGCTACGACGACAAAGATTGGAAAGGCGTTTCGTTGCTCGATTCCCCAAAGGCCAAGCTGGTTGCTCCCGCCGGCCCGCCCGTGCGCGAAATACAAGAACTCAAGCCAATAAAAATTCTGAGAACTCCGGCTGGCGATACGGTCATTGACATGGGGCAGAACATGGTCGGCTGGGTGCGCTTTCATGTGGCCGCGCCTGCGGGCACAACCATTACCCTGAGACACGCTGAGGTTTTGGACAGCGCCGGCAATTTCTACACCGAGAATCTTCGCTCCGCGAAGGAGACCATTCGCTATACCGCCAAAGGCCAGGGCGTCGAGACTTTTGAGCCCCACTTCACTTTTCAGGGGTTCCGTTTTGTGGCGGTGAGCGGTTGGCCCGGCGAGCCCTCACTCGATGATTTCACGGGCGTGGTGGTCCATTCCGCGATGCAGCCTTCCAGCACTTTTGAAACTTCCAGTGAAATGCTGAACAAGCTCCATCACAACATCATCTGGGGGCAAAAAGGAAATTTCCTCGACGTCCCCACGGATTGCCCGCAAC
>JARLGN010000228.1 GCA_031292775.1 Acidobacteriota bacterium
CGACGGTGTGGACGTGTGCACAGCGATGCATCTCAAAGTGGTTCTGGTACCTTTCTTCGGGAACGGTGACTTGAAGGACGACAAAGCGGGAACCGATGCGGTGGTCGCGGCCTTTAAGCGTTTGGCGCCCAAGGCGGAAAACGCGGGCGTGATCCTGGGAATTGAAAGCTGGCTCAGCGCGGACCAGCACGTGGAGATTCTCGACCGTGTGGGCTCGCCTGCCGTCCGGGTGTATTACGACATGGGCAATTCACAGAAAGCGGGTTGGGACGTTTGCAAGGAGATTCGCTTCTTGGGCAAGCGTATCTGCGAATTCCACGCCAAGGACTACGACGACCTTTTTGGTAAAGGCAGCATGAACTTTCCCGCGGTTCGCAAGGCCATGGACGACATTGGCTATCGCGGGTGGATGCAGATTGAAGGCGTCAAGTCTCCTCTGGGCCTGGTGGAAAGCGTGCGTTACGACCTGAATTATTTGCGAGGCATTTTCCCACGCACGGTGTGAAGCGGGCTGGCCCTATAGACATAGACAAAGATCAGCAAATCGAGCAGCCCGAAACTGGTCGCGGAGGTCGATTTGGATTTGCTTCCCTCGCCCCTATGGGGGAGAGGGTGGCCCGCTACCGGCGCTTTTACCAGCCGGGGCGGGACGGGTGAGGGGGTCAAAACTGTGGGGCCTCATCCGAATTTTAACAGGAGCGTTTAATCCCATGCGGCGAGTCGTCATTCTTATCGGTCTGGTCATCTTGTTTTTGTTCCTGGTCATCAAGCCACCCATTATCGTAAAGGCGGGAAGGGACACGGCCGCGCAGGAGTTGACCGCGCCGGCGGGAGACCAGCCCACTTACATCAATCCTGCGGGCGAAACGGTCCTGCCTAATGGACGGTTAATTTCCCCGGAAGGTGTGCAGGTTACGGTTGAGCCGCATCCCTACGGGATGGCGCTGAGCCCCGACGGCAATTTGCTGGTGACGGCGAACACTGGGACGTGGCCTTTCTCACTGTCCATTATCAACGCGTTGGGGAGCAATTCACCCGGCGTCGAGCAGATTCCGCGCGGCTATCCGCTGAAGCAGACCGAGGTGGAACCTTCCAGCGTCTACATGGGGCTCGCCATTGCCGCAGACAGTCGCACCGTCTATGTTTCCGAAGGTGATACCGGAGTCATTGATGTATACGACCTGCAATATGGCCAGCGGCTGCATGTCATCCCGCTCGATGGGCAATTCAACGGCAAGACTTATCGCCACAGTTTTACCGGGGCGTTGGCCCTCTCGCCCGATGGAAGCATTCTTTACGCTCTTGACCTTGCACATTTCGAACTGGTGGGAATAGACACTCGTTCGTTTGCGATCAAGTGGCGGGTCGGCGTGGGACGTTTGCCCTTTGCCGTGGCGGTGGGCCCTGCGGGGGACAAGGTCTACGTGTCCAACGTTGGCACCTATCAATACTCGGTAATTCCGGGATTTGATAAGACGCGGGCAGGGGAAACCGGATTGGATTTTCCGCCATTTGCCACGGGTCATTACCAAGCCAGCCGCGGCACATTCTCCCAGGGAAAACAGATACCCGGCTTGGGCGATCCCAACGTGCCTGAGTCGAATTCGGTTTTTGTCCTGGATGCAAAGAGCAGCACGCCGACGGTGCTGGCCCGCATCCGCACCGGATTGGCGATCGGAAACCAGTCCGTGGGTGGGTCGAGCCCTGGTGCAGTTGTGGCGGGGCGCGACCGCGTCTATGTTTCCAATTCCGCCCAGGACAGCATCAGTATTCTGGATGTGCGGAGAGATCGCCTCATCAACACCATCAGGCTGGAACCAGCTCCGGGGGTGGGCGGCCTGCGCGGGGTTCTGCCCTTCGGCCTCGCCTTGAACCCGGACGAATCGCGATTATACATTGCCTGCTCCGGCATCAACGCCGTGGCGGTATTTGATACCGGCCGCAAAGTCGTACTGGGATATATTCCCACCGGCTGGTTTCCGGCGCGGGTGGCTATGAGCAAGGATGGGCTTACTCTCTATGTGGCTAACGCCAAAGGGTACGGCGCAGGACCCAATGGAGGCGCGGATTTTAGAAGAGGGCCGGAGGGAGACTACATTGGCGACATCACCAAGGGAACCGTCTCCATTATCCCCACGCCGGCAGACGCTGAGCTGGCGGACCTGACGTACAAGGTCATTCGTAATAACGGGTTCATGCCTTCCGCAGCGCAAAAAGTACGCCCTGCGGATTTTCCCATTCCTTCTGGCGGCAGTCCGAGCACGCGGATTCGCCACGTAGTCTTCATTGTGAAAGAAAACCGCACCTTTGATGAAGTCTTTGGCGACGTGCGAACAATCAATGGGCAGGAAGTGAACGGCGACCCAACGCTGGCGCGCTGGGGAATGTCTGCCGAGGTTAGCGAGGATGGAGAGACCACCTTGCATCGCGCGCGCGTCACACCCAATCACCACGCGCTGGCTGAGCGTTTCGGCCTGAGCGATAACTATTACGTGGACTCCGACGTTTCTGTTGACGGGCATCACTGGTTGGTCGATAGTTATCCCAACGAATGGGTTGAGGCTTCCTGGCCTCCCGGCTACGGCGGGCGCTCACATTTCTATTACGATAACGATGCGCCGGGCCGTATGAGCCTGGGAGGTGATTCTTCCCTGCGGCCGGAGGATTATCTGGAGGCAGGGTCGCTATGGGATCATCTGGCGCGCCACCACATAAATTTCCGGAATTACGGTGAAGGGCTCGAAGGCGATGATGACGAGGGCTATCAGCCCACGGGGCTGCGGCTGGGGATCAACGCGCCCATGCCGGGACCGCTCTACGATAATACTTCGCGAACCTACCCGATGTTCAACACGTCG
>JARLGN010000229.1 GCA_031292775.1 Acidobacteriota bacterium
ATCCACGGTGATCCCCCGGCCACCTCGCTATCAGGAAGAGCAAGCGGGCCGCCACTTTTCATATCGGATTTCCGTGGCTGAGCTTAAATGGGGAGACGGTTGTAACCGGTAGGTGGAAGAGATGGCGTGACATTTTGTGCCCTTAGAGTCGACCAGCGGTTCATTCAACTGTGGACCGAATGAAGCAAGTCGTGCCGTCCACCCATCGTTGGCGGGGCAAGTCTCGGCGGCCCCGACCTAGATCATCGCATCTCGGAGAGACGTCTTACCACCGCGACGAGATTCCCGGATCAAGGATGTCGGAAAGCGCATAGCCGGTAAGGCTGGTGACGGAATCCTGATTGTTGCACTCGGTGGTCGACAGTTTGCCACGGGTCAGCAGGCCGAAGGTTTTTCCCTCCTGCGGATCCATTAGAAACCGGTCAAATTTGCGGACGGCGGTCACGATCCGCGGGTCCTGGTCCACCTGTTCGTAGTACCAGATCAAATAGTTGGCCAGGCCCGGTGTGCGGCTCACGTCGAACGTGGCCCGGCATCCGGGTTCACGGCTGGGACCGCTCCAGTTGCCGCTGGGGTTTTGGGTGGCCAACAACCATTCGATGTTTGGTTTGATCATTTTGCGGAGTTCGGCCTTCCAAGCATCCTGGCCGGAATGTAAATCGAAGGAAAGCAACCCCTCGCCCACATAGGCGGTGTTCAGATAGCGGAGCTCATCCCAAACAAAGAAGTCATTCCGAGGTTCGCCCTTCTTTTCCAGTGAAGCTCCGTAGGCCGCCAATACGTAAGGAATTACTCCGTCCTTTCGCATGGTGCTCAAGACCCAGTGCATGGACTGGTAAGCCGTGCGGCGATATTCTTCCTGCTTGGTCATGTGATACATCCAGGTGTAAATTTCGCCGCCAGTGAGTGCTGATGAGGTGGTGTAATCGTCGAGAATGGGTTGGGTCAGCTTGCCGTCGATAACATGCTCCCAACCCACGGCGATGGAACCGTTGGCGTGGATCATTCCGTCCTTCTCCAGCGAATTCACATACAACTGGACGGCGTCCATGTAGCGCTTCTGCCGGTCCTGGTCAATATGTTTGTAGAGCACAATCAGCAGCCCCAGCGCACTTCCCGTATCGGCAAAGTATACCGGACCATAACCGGAAGCCCAGTAGCCGTTGGGCATCTGTTCCTTCAGCAAGGTGTCACCATAAGCGATGGCGGTGTCAAGGTAACGCCGGTCGCCAAGAATCTCGTAACCTGCCACCAGCGTCCGCATGTAGTATCCGGCAATGAAAATGGCCGTCGTGGGTTGGCCGTGATGAGTAAGGACAGGTCCGGAAGCCTTGTTGGCCACAATGAAGTCGCAAAGCTCCTTAAAGGTCTGGCGAGTAGCCGTGCAGCCAGCATCGGCACAGAAAGGGCTGGCATCCTTTGCCGGCAGGGGAAACGTTGAGAGGATAATTAGGATTCCAGTGATCAAAAGGCGTTTCGAAAGAACGAGCACGGGGCCTCCCCAGAGGTTGGTACTGAATGGTCTGCCATCATACGTCCGCAGCGAAACGTGTCAAGCATGTTGAGGGTTGCGGATCAGTTTGTAGTAGCGGCGGGTTCGCCCTGCTGCGGGGTCAGAGACGCACGTACCCACTTCCGTTCAGGTTCAGGGCTTGGTTCAGGGTGGCGAAACCTTCAGGATGGCAGGAGACCAAATCCGTCTTTACCGCTCGTACGAGATGCCATAGATCTTGCGCCCGGTGCCTTGCATTTCACGCCGGCGCGCCACGTGTCCACGCATCTCAATGTTGTGGCCGCCCTTTTCGAATGGGCAGGTGACCAGAATGACTTCACCCACTTCGTAGTTGCGGTCCGTGATGAAGCACATGCCGCTCCGCGAGACATTTTCCGAGCGGGTAATCTCTTCCGCGCCGTAAAAGCTGCGCACGCGGACGGGCAATTGCAATGCAACGCGGTTGTGGATTCGTCGATTCGCCCCTGCCTGCTGTTCGTCGAGGGTTTCAGTGCTGGGAAGGGCAGGCCCCGTGTCATCACTGGGGACGGCAATAGAGGGTTCTTTATAGCTCCAGGAGGTTGAGCGCCCGCAAGCCTCGCACTCTTTCACCAGCAGCCCCGAGGTTCCCAACACTTCATGTTCAACCAGGGAGAGGTGGCAGAGCTTCACCGCGTGGCAGCGGCGGCACTCCAGCAGGGCCGTGCACGCGCCTTCCGATGCCGAGGGGGGAGGAAATCCGATGCCCCATATGGTGCAGATTGAATCCTGGCACTCAAGACCCCATTCGCCGCCGTCGCCACCAGGAGGCTGGGTTGGGCCCACGACGCGGAACTTGGCGCTTCGCTTGGCCACCCTCGTCGTAATCATCAACATGGCGCCGACAGCCACATGCCTTCTCAGATGGATGCGCGCCCCTTGCCGATTGATGACTATCGTCTGGGTCTCTTCCGTGAACTTCTCACCCTCCCGGTCCACACCCTCGACTTGAATTGGAACCGTAATCAGCAACCGCTCGCTGCGCCGCCGGTCTAATTCACGTAAAGACGCCCTCGCTGTAGTCACGGGTACTTGGCTGGCTTCCGGAGCCTGGCTCATTTCCGTTCCCTCGACTAGTATGTCGCCGCCTCATGCCTGTCGGCGCACTACAAACTGAATCATTGTTAAGTGCCTACTTTAGCACAGCCTGAGCCCACATGGTGAAGGGAAGAAACTAAGGGTTGGATTGCGCTGTAGCGGCGGGTTTATCCCGCCATCGGGGCGAAGCCGCACCCGAACATTTAGGAACCAGCGACGATGATCGGAGGGCGAAGGGACGCATTCCCTTGTTACTGCTTCGGCCATTCATACGGGAAGAGTTCACCGGCGGCTTCCGGGGTTAGTTTGACGTTGAGTGTTGCCGCCGCGCGGGCCAGCACCGGATCGCGCCCACTGGCCAGATCCGCGCCCGTCGGGAGGACAACCTCATCGGGTATGACACCCGCATGTTCCAAGCTCTTGCCGTCGGCCATAATGAGGTCGAACTCGGTGATCGACGCCCCGTAAAAAATCACCGTGTCCTCGCCCATCTGATAACCGTATCGCTTGGCTTCCATTACACTGCCCGAGGAACGGTCGCCCAGCACTGCTCCACGCTTTTCGAGTTGCACGACGCGCGCGAACAATTCCGCTGCGGAGGCTGATTTGCTGTCCACCAGCACCACCAACTTACCCGTGAAGGAGTTATGGCCCATCGATTTCGCAATCAGGGGCTTGGATTTTTCGCGCCCGGCTTGATCCGCAATCTTGATTTCCCGGTCAAAGAACCCGCCAATCATGTAGCGAAGAGTCTCCACCGCGCCCCCGGGATTGCCGCGGAGGTCCAGGACCAGCGCCTTGTGTTTGCGCGCCTTGCCGATCAATGACTCCACTTCGGGCTGGTCAAAAAGGAATTCGGGAAATTTTACAATCATTAGATCATCACCAAGGTCCGTCCAACGCACGCGCCTCTGGTGCTCCTGGTTTTCCATCTCGCGGACCAGGTCCCAGACTCCATTCCCGGTCACATCCCTGACGCGGGGAAGATCCTTGCGGCTTGCCATCACATCCACTTCTCGCTGTTGTCCTGCCCCGTTGAGGAGAGTGAAGCGCAACCCGGGCTGCGGCCGCAAGAGCCTGTAAACG
>JARLGN010000230.1 GCA_031292775.1 Acidobacteriota bacterium
GATTTCTCGAAGCCTGCCCGCGCCACCCATCCTGGCCTTGGAAGCGGAGGGCGGCGCGGACCCGCTCAATGTCTTGCTGCCTCGTCTGCCTTCGCCGAGGGCTGCTGCGGAAAAGGGAGTTGCCAGTGTAGGGCGGCTCGGCGAGTTGGTCGGTGAGGCCTTGACGCTCTTGGGATTCAATACCTATCTTGCGCCGATTCTCGATTTGACGTCACCGTTCACCGAAAAAACACTGTGTGGGAATACGTTTGGCGGCGACCCGCACGGGGTGGTTCAGTGCGGAGCGGCGTTTGTGCAGGGTCTCTCGCGCCACAGAATTCTGGCGTGCGGCAGACATTTTCCCGGCCTTGCCAGTGTGCCGCCGGTCGGTGGCAAAGAATTGCCGATCAGCGGGCGGTCGATGGCCGACCTTTGGCGTTCAGACCTTGTCCCCTACCGTGAATTGTTGTCGCAGCTTCCCCTTGTCTTGATGGGTACCGCCGCTTACAAAGCATATAATTTTGATTACGCTTGCTCCGCCGCGCTCTCAGCCGACGTTGTGGGAGGATTGCTCCGCTCCAAGCTTGGATATCGTGGTGTGGTGGTAGCTCCGAATCTTGAATCGCAGCCCGTGCGTGGAGCCCTGGATTTGGGCCGCGCGGCGGTTCAGTCCCTTAGCGCCGGGTGCGACATGCTGCTCGTTGAAAAGGACGAATCGTGGCAGGCAATGCGGCGGCGGATTGACGAAGATTTAGCAGTCGGCAAGCTTTTGCGCGAGCAGATGGAGCAGTCCGTGGGGCGTATTCGCGCAGCCAAAAAAGGATGGTCGCCGCCGAAAGGTTCATTCTCAAGCAAAACGTGGGAGCGGCTGGCGCGGTCGTTTGAGGAGTACAAGACGGGATGAACTGGAACTTATAGCCCTCGCCCCTTTGGGGGAGAGGGCAAACATCAGGTAGGGGCGTGGTCGCCCAAAACAAGCCTTTTCCTTCTCCCCTGGGGAGAAGGTGGCCGAGGTACGATGCCGGATGAGGGGTCTCTTCCCGACCCCTTTGAGGGGCCAAGCGTTTAAAGCCCGCGGCTCTGCCGGGGGATACTAACTCGCGTAATTAGGAGCAAAATGGTGCCCGAACAAAAGTCGCGCGGTGCGCGCCTGGTGGTGGGTTTAATCTCTGGGACGTCGATGGACGGCATTGACGCGGCGCTGGTGCGCATCTCCGGTCCCGCCGCGAGACCGCGCGTGCGCCTGTTGGCATTTGAGACGCTTGCTTACTCGGCGGCGGTGCGCCAAACGGTTCTGCGGATCGCCACCGGCGATGTGGCGACGGCAGGCCAAATCAGCCAACTCAATTTTCTTCTGGGAGAACTTTTTGGCGAAGCGGTGTTGCGCGTCTGCCGCAAGGCCCGCGTCTCACCTTCGCGGCTGGCGGCAATCGGCTCACACGGCCAGACCATTTATCATCAGGGGGTGCCAACCCGCGAAGGCGGCAGAAAAATCACCAGCACCCTGCAAATCGCCGAGCCTTCCGTGATCGCTGAGCGCACGGGCGCACCCGTGGTGGCGGATTTTCGCACTGCCGATATGGCTGCGGGCGGCCAGGGCGCACCGCTGGTGCCCATGGTGGATTACCTGCTCTTGCGCGATGCTCGCAAAGGAACCGTGGCGCTGAATATCGGCGGCATTGCCAACTTCACCGTAATCCCCGCTGGGGCGAAACCCGAACAGGTCTTCGGGTTCGACACCGGTCCGGGAAACATGATTATTGACGGGCTGGTGCGGCATTTTACCAAGGGGAAGAAGACCTATGATGCGGGGGGGAAGTGGGCGGCAAAAGGAAAAGTGATCGATCCTTTGCTCGAAGTGATGTTGCGCCTTCCTTTCTTCACGAGGCGGCCACCCAAAAGCGCGGGACGCGAGCAGTTTGGCCAGCAGTTTATTCAGCAGTTCTTCCTCGACCACCAGGACGATGCGGCATCACCCTTGAAGAGACCCCTCACCCGTCCCGCCCCGGCTGGTGAAAACGCCGGCGGCGGTCCACCCTCTCCCCAAGGGAGAGGGCTGGAAATCAAAAAGGGCGGGCGAGCGCGGCCGGAAGATTTACTTCGCACTGCGACCGAGTTAACGGCGCGCACCATCGCCGACGCGCTCAGACGCTTCGTCCTGGCTGACATTCCCATGCACCGCCTCATCATTTCCGGGGGAGGGGCCCATAACGGATTGCTGGTGGCACGCCTTGCCGAACTGCTGCCCAGTTTGCGAGTTCACCACTCCGACGAGTTCGGAATTGACGTGGACGCGAAAGAAGCCATCGCCTTCGCCCTGCTCGCCGACCGCACAATGCATGGCCTGCCGGGTAACCTGCCCAGTGTGACCGGCGCGCGCCGCCCCGTGGTGCTGGGCAAAATCTCTCGGCCGTAGAAGACAGTGGTAAATGACCCCCGCCGCCGCCAAGGTCGAGCTTTGGAGGAAAAGTACACTGCTTCGTAAAGCGAGTCCATTACCTTCTTTTGCGTTACCATTGGGCAGAGAGCACAGGTACAATAATTCTCACTCACATTTTTCCGGAGGAGATGCAATGGCAACTGACGAGCGCCGATTGGGTGACTTGGGATCGATTGGGCCCGCGATGCTGCGCGACTTTGAACTGCTGGGCATTCGCTCGGTCAAACAATTGGCGCGGCAAAAACCGGAGAGCCTCTACGAGAAACTCTGTAAGGTGACCGAAAAAAGTCAGGACATTTGCGTCCTTGACACTTTCAGTGCCGCCGTGGCGCAGGCGCGTGATCCGCAACTTCCTGCCGAACAATGCCAGTGGTGGTATTGGAGCCGCAAGCGGAAGAAGTAATCGATTCAAGATTCAAGATTCAAAATTCAAGAAGCGGCAGCCCCGAACCCCTAATCCCGAACCCCGAGTCCCGTATCCCGAACCCCGTATCCCGAAACCCAAGTCACAGTTTCAATCCTAGATGCCAAAGCGAGGTGACCCCCATTTCGCGCAGCGTGTAGAGCGTACGCAGCGTGGGATCGTCTTCAATGGGACTGTCGGGGGCGGGCGAGGCGTAGGCGGTGATTCCCAGGGCGCGGAACATCAGCTTGATGCGGTAGAGGTGAAAGCCGTCGCTTACGGCAATGCAGGTGCTGGCATGGCGCTGCTTCAGGATTTGCGCCACCGCCTGAACACTATCGTAGGTCATCTCGCTGCGTGTTTCGGAGAGGATCTTCGCTTCCGCCACGCCCTGCTGGATCAGATAGTCGCGGGCCACGCCGCCTTCCGTGAAGTGCGCATCGCCGCCACTTCCTCCCGTGGTGATGAGTACTGGCGCCAGGTCGCGCTCATCCAGTTCCAGTGCGTGGTCCAACCGGGCTTTGAACACGGGCGACGGGGCACCATTGTACTCCGCGGCTCCGAAGATAACGATGGAGTCCGCATTGCGCGCCTCATCGCGGCCCGCTTGCAGGCGGATGGCTCTGTACAGGGATCTTTCGGCCCAGGCGCCGGCCAGCACTCCCAGGAGAAGCGCGATCAGGAATCCGTAACGAAAGCGCGCAGAAATCAGCCTAAATACTCCTTCAGTTCAGACTCGGGGATACCCCCCTGGCGTAAGATGCGGCCGGTCTCACCCGTGATCCCCACGACGGTTGAAGCCAACCCCCCACGCGTGAGCCCTCCATCCAATATAAGCGGCAAAACATCGCCTATTTGGCAATCCACCTCGTCGGCAGTGGAGCAAGAGTCCATATCAGACAAATTAGCGCTCGTGCCCGTGAGTGGACGTCCTGCCGCTGCGATCAGGGCAACCACGAACGGGGCCATGGGCCAACGCAATCCCACTTTGCCGGTGTTTGCCGTAACCTTCAAGGGGATTTTGCGGGCAGCGGGGACCACCAGTGTGAGAGCTCCTGGCCAGAATTTTTGCGCCAGCGTGAAAAACAATTTTGGGGGATTCTGGGCAAGGTCGCTCGCCTGCTCAATGGAATCGACCAGCAGCGGAATCGGCCGGTCAGCCATGCGACGCTTGACGCGAAAAATCTCACTGACTGCCGCCAGGTTGAAAGGGTCGGCCCCTAGCCCATAGAAGGTATCGGTGGGGAAGGCCACAACCTTGCCGTGCAGAATGAGGTTGACGGCGTATTCGAAAACGTAATCGAGAGAACTGTTCTCTAACTTTAGGATTTCGGCCATTTAACCGCCGAGCGAGGCACGCGGGAACTCGGAAAAAGACCGTAACACATGCATTCCGTACGGTCAAGAACGCATTCGAGTTGAGCTGTCCCGAATGCCATAGTTCCTGCCCACATTTTATTAGAGGTGGTTCCAGTTATTTGTCGTTGAGATCCTTGGTTTCTCTCATTGTGGTCCCGGCGCAGAGCGCTTACGTCGCGCTGCCGACCTGTAGGCTGGCGGGGATCCACCGTATTGCCGATCCTTGCGATGGGGAGGAGCATTTGGAGGGCAGAAGTAGTTTGCGACAAAAATACCAAAATGCCCTTGACTTATACCATCTGGTGCGTAACAATTTGGCTACCTGCTCCTCAGGTTTATGGTCTTATCTTCCTCATTGAAATGGGGGTGTTTATAGTTGGCTGAAGTTAGACTTCAGGACGGAGAGTCTTTAGAGAACGCGCTGCGGCGCTTCAAGCGTAAGGTTCAGCAGGAAGACATCATTAAAGAAATCAAAAAGCATTCCTTCTATCTGAAACCGGGAGAGAAGCGAAGGGTCAAAGCAGCGTTAGCTCGAAAACGGGCTCGCAAGAAGGCCAGACACGAACAGGACTAATGTGTGCTGATCTTAGAGGTGTAGGAACGCGAATTTGCGTTCCTTTCACTAACGGGTATGTTGATGCACATGAGGCTCTGTTCCAACTAAGGGAGTGAGGCATGGAATACCGGGATAGAGTCCTCAAGTGTATTGACTGTGGCGCCGACTTCGTTTTCACCGCAGGGGAACAGCTTTTCTTTGCTGACAAGGGTTTCAAGAACGAACCCAAGCGATGCAAACCCTGCAAGTCAAAGCGAAGCCAGATGATGAGCGGCCAGGGCTTCCAGCGTGTTGAAACCACCACCACGTGTTCGCAGTGTGGTAAGGATACTACGGTGCCCTTTAAGCCGACTCAAGGCCGGCCCGTTTATTGTCGGGAATGCTTCCAACTGCGCAGGGCTTCGGCTGCCCCGGCTTAGCCATTCCCACTCAAACTTCATGGGTTCCCCCTCGGCGCGGGAGTGTATCTTGCGGCCAAGAGATCCGGAGGTCGCGGGTTTCTGGGAGAGGGGGGACCCCTAACCTCAATCCTTGTACATCTCCTAACCCACCTGCTGGTTGGTTGCTGTTCGCTTGCAAAGTGCGGGCGTTGCCTTCACCCAGAGGGATTCAGTGGCGCCCCCTGCCCACCTCAGCTACAATTCTTCTCTGAACATGTCAACGTTTCACATTCTCAATTTTGGCTGTCGAGCCAGCCAAGCCGATGGCGCAGCGCTGAAACAGCAATTGCTCCAGGCGGGACTTCAGGAAGCCTCCAGCTTGGAAGAGAGCGCCGTGGCCGTCCTGAATACGTGCACCGTCACGGCCTCAGCCGACGCGGAGGTGCGCCAGTTCGTGCGGCGAATCCACCGGCGAAACCCGCAGTGCCGAATTCTTGTAACCGGTTGCTATGCCCAGCGCGCGCCGGAGGAAATCGGAAAATTGGAAGGTGTGGCCTGGGTGGTGGGAAATTCCCATAAACATCTGGTGAGTTCGCTGCTCGCGCCGGAAGGTGCGCGAGAATCGGGTGACCGGGTGATTGGGAGATCGGCTGAACACTTGGGAAGCGACTTCTTAATCACCCCACTCGGTGCGAGAACTCCCACTCCGCTTGTGCAGATTCAAGCTCCGAACCACAGTGGCGAGTGGGGAGTGGCGAGTGACGAGCAAGGGGTTCATTCACCTGATCCTCCGATTGCCCGGTCTCCCGATTCTGCCCAAGTTCTTGTGGGGGAGATTACGGAAGAATTCCATTTTGCGCCCGTCTTTGCCGATGATCGCACGCGGCCGACCCTGAAGATTCAGGATGGCTGCGACGCCCGCTGTTCCTTTTGCATCATCCCCACAGTGCGGGGGCAGAGCCGCAGTTTGCCGCCGCAAACGGTTTTAGAGCAGGTGCGGCAGTTGGGAGGCACAGGTTATCAGGAAGTGGTGCTGTCGGGAATCAATGTGGGCGGCTACGGTCGCGACCTTGGCCGAGGCATCAATTTCTTGGAAATGGTGGAGCGCATTCTGGGCGAGACCTCCATTGCGCGCATCCGCATCAGTTCGATTGAGCCCATGGACGTAAGTCCCGCGCTGATTCGCCTGGTGGCTGCAGAGCCACGCATGGCGCAGCATTTCCATGTGCCGTTGCAAAGTGGTTGCGACCGCATTTTGCGCCTCATGAACCGCCGCTATTGGACCAAGCATTACGCTGAGCGCATTATTGCCATCCACGAGCAGATTCCCAACGCCGCGATAGGAGCCGATGTCATGGTGGGCTTCCCCGGCGAGACGGCTCAGGACCATGCCGCCAGCGTGCAATTCATCGAGTCGCTCCCCTACACCTACCTCCACATCTTCCCGTTTTCTGCCCGGCCTGGAACCCCCGCCTCAGCCGCCGTTGGACAGATGAACGGTCGCGTGGCGCGCGAGCGCAGTCACGAAATCCGCGCCATCATTAATGCCAAGCGCCAGGCCTTTCTCGCTGCCCAAGTGGGACGACGTACTGTCGCCCTCGCGTTGGACGAATTAGAGGATGGTGCCCGCGTAGCATTAACGACAAATTATCTGAAAATTGCGC
>JARLGN010000231.1 GCA_031292775.1 Acidobacteriota bacterium
GACTTGCGCCGCCAGGCCCTTTACGTGACGCTGGCGGGCTTGGGCGCAATGTTGATTTACATTTGGTTTCGTTTTGAGTTAATTTATGGCGTCGCGGCGGTGGTTGCCACTTTCCACGACGTGATAATTACGCTCGGAATTTTCTCGCTAATGAACAAGGAAATTTCCCTGACGGTCATCGCGGCCCTGCTGACTCTGGTGGGCTATTCCATGAATGATACCATCGTGGTCTTTGATCGGATTCGGGAGAACGTCCATACGGTTAAGCGCGGGGAATTCTCTAATCTCGTTGATCACAGCATTAACCAGACTCTGAGCCGGACCATTCTGACCTCGGGCCTGACTTTTCTGGCTGTTCTCTCCCTTTTCCTGTTTGGAGGCGAAGTCATCCACGGATTCGCTTTCACCCTGGTAGTGGGAGTGATCATTGGTACTTATTCATCGATCTTTATAGCCAGCCCGATTGTGGTGTATTTCTACCAGCGTTTTGCCAAGAGTCCAATAGGTCCGGTGAGTTCGAGGGTCAAGGTTGCGTGATCGCGTGTCGGCCAGGTCTCTTTTCGGTGGCTTGACCATCTCGCGCGTAGTTTTTGAGGAGGCGATAATCCATGTTTGAAGACACCTTGCTGGAGTCCTCGTCCAAGATGGCGCCGGTATTGAAGGGCAAGCATTGGCTCATCTCGATCATCATCGGTGCGGTCACCTTCGGTGCAGTCTACTTTGCATTGCCCATGGTTTCGGCCAATGATCCGAGTGTGATTGCGACGCAGTCGGGAATTTTGGCTGGGGTGATTACAGGGTGGGCACTGATCATCTGCTATGTTATGTCGGACGCACGGCGCAACGGTTTCAGCCCGTGGGTTTGGGTTGTAATCAATATTTTGCTCCCGCTGTTGGGGTTTGTCATCTACCTGATTTACAGCGCGTCCAAGACAGGCGACTGGAAACGCGCCACCCTCCCCATCGCTTACATATTTGAAGTCATCATCATTGGCGTGATGGTACTGGTACCTCTGATTTACACTGAGGCCTTGCCCAAAGCACAGTTGATGACCTTCCTGGCGGCACCGCCCCCTCCGCCTCCGCCTCCGCCTCCGCCCGCGGCGGCCGCTCCTGCTCCCAGAATAATCCGCCGGGTCAGCGTGGAAGATGTGATGCGGGCTCCTACGGTTATTCCCAAGACCATTGCCCAGGTTAAGGACGAGCCTGAGCCGCCTCCCAACGCCGGAGTTGGCGTGGTAGGTGGTGTTCCGGGCGGCGTTCCTGGTGGATCGTTTGGTGGAGTGCTGGGAGGCGTCATCGGCGGCGCGCTTTCCAATGCTACTCCTCCTCCCCCGCCCCCGCCTCCGAAGCCGCAAGCTCCCAAGCGAATCCGGGTTGGCGGCCAGGTGGAATCAGCAAAGTTGATTTTTGCGCCAAGGCCCGAGTATCCTCCCTTGGCAAAGATGGCGCGTATTCAGGGCACCGTACGCCTGGACGCGACGATCAGTAAAGATGGCACGATTCAGGATTTGAGAGTAATTTCAGGCCACCCGCTGTTGGTTCGAGCAGCTTTGGATGCCGTGCAGCGCTGGCGCTATCAACCCACTTTGCTGAATGGTGATTCGGTTGAGGTGGCTACCGAGATCGACGTGAACTTCACGTTAGCAGAATAACCAGATCATTCTGGTAATTTTTGAGGAGGGATAACAACATTATGTTAGCTGCAAACCTGATGAGTTTAGGTCTGTGGTTGTTCCAGGCAGAAGGCGGTGAGGCGGCAGGATTTGACCCCCTTTCCATGTGGCACTCCATGGGATGGCCGGCTCGCTTCGTGGTAATCGTTCTCTTTATTATGTCGGCTTGGTCGATCGGTGTCATGATCGACCGTTGGATTGCCTTCAGTTCCGCCCGTAAGCAGTCGCGGGTTTTCGCCCCGGCCGTGGCGGGTGCATTGAAAGATGGAAAAATTGACGAAGCGATCTCCATCGCGGAGCAGAACAAGCGCAGCCACCTGGCGAAAGTAGTTACGGCAGGCCTGCAGGAATTCCAGGCGCATCAAGTTTCAACGGAAATCCCCGGCGAAACCATCGAAGCGTCCAAGCGGGCATTGGAACGGGCTGCGGCCATCGTGCACGCGGAACTGAAGCGCGGCGTTTCCACGCTTGCCACCATTGGTTCCACGGCGCCTTTCGTCGGACTGTTCGGCACCGTGCTCGGAATCATCCACGCGTTTCAAGGTATCGCGGGAAGCAAATCAACCGGTCTGGCAGCCGTGGCCGGCGGTATTTCTGAAGCCCTTGTTACCACTGCCATCGGCCTTTTCGTTGCCATCCCGGCCGTGTGGATTTACAACTATTTCACCACTAAGATCGAATCTTTCGACGTCGAGATGGATAACTCCTCCTCGGAGTTGATCGACTACTTCATCAAACGCGCGTCGCGGGGGAAGAAGTAAATGGCCAAAAGAACCTCAACGCTTGGGGCAGTCTCGGATATTAACGTAACCCCCATGGTGGATGTGATGTTGGTTCTGTTGATCATCTTCATGGTGATTACGCCAATGTTGCAAAAGGGTGTCAGCGTGAATATGGCGAAGGCCAGCAACACGCGCGACATGCAGGACGCCGATAAAGAAGACGCGGCGGTAATAGCCATCACCCGTGATGGTAAGGTCTACCTGGGAGCTGATACCATTGCTCCTGACCAAATCACCACGACTTTGAAAGACAAGCTTGCCAATAAATTGGATAAGACGGTCTTTGTCAAAAGCGACGCACGTGCAAAGTATGGCGTGGTCGTAAGTGTGGTGGACAATATCCGTGCCGCGGGAGTGGACTCCCTGGGGCTGCTGACCGAAAAGCGGGTCGAACATGCGGCTGCTCCTCCGCCCACGCAATAGGTGGAGGATGTAGTCGTCGCGCTCGATTCGTTTAACCAGAAGGAGGGTAGTGCTATGTCTATGAACGTAGGGGGTGGCAAGAAAGGTCCCATGGTGGACATGAATGTCACCCCTCTGATCGACGTCTTGCTGGTGTTGCTCATCATTTTCATGGTGATCACGCCTTTGACACCCAAAGGTCTTGATGCGCTAGTCCCTCAGCCGAGTCCGAACAAAACGCCCCCGAATGAGGAAGTCATGAGCCGCACCGTGGTGGTCAGTGTTGACGCGATGCAGAACATCAAAATCAACCAGGAACCGTCCACGCTCGCAGCACTCGGCCCCCGGCTCGAGGAGATTTTCAAAACCCGTAACGAACGCATCATCTTCGTGAAGGGCGATCCTGGCGCGGAATTCGGCGATGTGGCCGCGGTTATCGACGTGGCTAAAGGCGCAGCAATCGACAAGATCGGGTTAATTACGAAGGCACTTGAGGAAGGGAATTAGTTTCTCACTTGCTTCCACCGAGGGAGGAACCCTGATGAGACTTTACAAAATCGCCCCGCTCTGCGGGGTGCTACTGCTGGCGCTCGCTGCCTGCGGATGCAACAAACTGAAGGCGCGCGATCACCTTAATAAGGGAGTGCAGGACTACCGCAACGCGCAGTTTCAGCCCGCCATCAAACATTTTCAAGAAGCCGTACGCCTTGATCCGAGCCTGATCAACGCGCGCCTGTATTTGGCCACGGCGTATGCGCAGCAATATATTCCGGGTGGAGACTCCGCGGACAATTTAAAGACCGCGCAACAAGCCATCGACGCTTTTAAGGATGTCTTGAACGCGGATCCGACCAATAGCGCTGCCCTCGCCAGCATCGCCACTATTTACTACAACCAGAAGAAGTTTGACGAGGCCAAAGACTACCAGACCCGCTGGCTGAAAATTGAACCCAACAATCCCGTGCCTTATTACTGGATTGGCGTGCTTGACTGGGCCGTTGCCTTCCCCCGCGCCCAGACAGTACGGAAGGATCATAGTATCGACCAGCCCACCAAGGACGGGTCGTTGCCGGTGATTCCGGCGAAATTCCGCAACGATCTCGCCGAGAAAAATGGCGCGTTGGTTGACGAAGGCTTGAAGGCTTTGCAGAAGGCCATCGAGCTCAAGCCCAACGACGCTGATTCGATGGTCTATCTCAATCTGATGTACCGGCAAAAAGCGGAAATTGACGCCGATGATTCGACCCGCGAAGCGGATCTGAAATCGGCCGAAGATTGGGTGAACAAGGCTCTTGCTGCGCGGAAGGCAGAGGCAGAGCATCCAACAGCTACGCCCGCGGCCGCACAGTAGTTCGGGAACTATATGGCTTGAGCTTCCGGCCGGACTTGTCTCGACCCTCCAGGTCGACAACGAGTCCGGCCTTTGCTTTTTTGAGCCAACCGACTTTCGGGTTTCGCGCCGCCGAGCAAAACCAATTCAAGATTCAAAATTCAAGATTCAAAAGGCTGAATTCTGAATCGTCTTGAATTTTGAGTCTTGGAATCTTGAATCTTGAATTTTGAATCTTGAATCCTGGTTCCCGCCTGACCCCTATCCCACCCCTCAGCGCCTCAGTGGTGAAGGCAGCTACACCGTTCCCCTCGGACCTGCTAGAATGATGGTAACTGGTATGGTCCAATTTGAAGACATTCTACGCCAAGTGCAGTCCTATCGCGGAGGCGAGGACCTCTCTCTGCTCCGCCGCGCTTATGAGTTCACGGTAAAACAACATGCCGGCCAGAAGCGGCTTTCCGGAGAGCCCTACATTTGCCATCCGCTCGAAGTAGCGCACATCCTCGCCAACATGAAAATGGATCCCGTCTGTCTGGCGGCAGGCATGTTGCACGATGTGATTGAAGACACCCACACAACAACCGAGTTGGTAAGGCAGGATTTTGGCGCCGAAGTCGCGCGCATCGTGGAGGGCGTCACCAAGATCAGCCGGATCAAGTTTCTTAGCCCGCAGGACCAGCAGGCGGAGAACTTCCGCAAGATGGTTCTGGCCATGGTGGATGACATCCGCGTGGTGCTGGTGAAGCTTGCCGACCGGCTGCACAACATGCGCACGCTGGAGTATCTACCCCCTGACCGCCGCGAGCGCATGGCACGGGAAACGCTTGAAATTTACGCTCCCATCGCTCACCGGCTCGGCATGGGCAAAATGCGGGGTGAACTGGAGGACCTGGCCTTCCTTCATCTGGAGCCGGAGGCCTTTGCGGACCTGAAGCGCACCATCGAGAGCCGGCGCAAGGTTAGTGACGAGTTCCTGGCAGAGGTGCGCGCGCAGGTGGAAGCCAAGATGAAGGAAACGAACATCCCAGCGCGGGTGGAAGGCCGCGTCAAGCGCCTTTACAGCATTTGGCAGAAATTGCGCCGCCAACAGATCCCCATTGAGCAGGTCTATGACTTGCTCGCCGTTCGCATCGTTACCGACAACGTCAAGAATTGTTACGCCGCATTGGGAGTCATTCATAATACGTGGAGGCCCGTTCCCGGCCGCATCAAGGATTTTATTGCCATCCCGCGCCCCAATCTCTACCAGTCGCTGCACACCTCGGTCATTGGCCCCCACGGCCAGCCGTTCGAAGTGCAGATTCGCACCGATGAAATGCACCGCATCGCGGAGGAGGGAATCGCCGCACACTGGAAGTACAAGGATGGCCGGCCGCTTTCGCAGCAGGATGAGGAGCGCTTTGCCTGGCTGCGCCACGTTGTTGAATGGCAGCAGGAAATGCGCGACCCCGGCGAATTCCTCTCCACTCTGAAGATTGACCTCTACCCGGAAGAGGTCTACACGTTTACGCCCAAGGGAAAAGTCATTGTGTTGCCGCGTGACGCCACGCCCATTGATTTTGCTTACGCCATCCACACTGAGGTGGGCCATCATTGCGTCGGGGCCAAGGTGAATGGCCGCATCATGCCGCTGAAGTACCATTTGCGGAACGGCGACATCGTGGAAATCGTTACCCAGACGACGCAGTCCCCCAGCCGCGACTGGCTTGGATTAGTCAACACTTCGCGGGCGCGCAATAAGATCAAACACTGGATCAATGTTGCCCAGCGCAAGCAGGCGCTCGACATCGGCAAGCGGCTGCTGGAAAAGGAAGCCCGCAAGTTTGATATTTCCCTGAGGAAGATTACCGACGAGGATTATGGCCGCGTGGCGCGTGACTACGGATGTGCGTCCGCTGATGACATTTACGCCGGCATCGGTTACGGGAAATACGCGGCGAGGCAGGTACTTTCCAAGCTCGTCCCGGCGGCCAAGCTGGAACCGGCGCACCCGTCGCGATTGGCGACCTCCGTCAAGCGGGCGTTGGGTGTGGGCTCCGAGGCGGCAATCCAGGTGAATGGCCAGGACGACCTGATGGTGTATCTTGCCAAATGTTGCAGCCCCGTGCGCGGCGAGGAAATTATCGGCTATATCACCCGCGGCAAGGGCATCGCCGTCCATGCCAAGCATTGCTCCAATGTCCAAAACCTGCTTTACGACGTGGACCGCCGGATTGACGTTGAGTGGATGGGCCCCAAGTACGCCCTTTATCCTGTCAAACTGGCCCTGCTGACAGAGGACCGCCAGGGCATGCTGGCTGACGTTACCGCCACGATTGCCGGGGTGCATTCGAATATTCAGAATATTGAGGCGCGGACGGGTGACAGCCGCGCGAACATTGAAGTCACCGTCGACATCGTCGACGTTGAGCACATGGAAAAGATCATTTCATCCCTCAAGAAAATTGAGGGCGTTTATCAGGTCGAACGCGTTACGCAGCCGTAATCCTGTACTGCCATTGCACTTTTCGGAGGATCACTTGAGCAAACAAGCTGTCTCCACTCCTTTGGCGCCGGAGGCCATTGGCCCCTATTCACAAGCGATTCGTTGTGGCAATCTGGTTTTCCTATCCGGGCAAATCCCTCTTGATCCCGGAACCGGGCGCATTGTGGAAGGCGATGCGGCCGTGCAGACCGCTCGGGTGCTGCAAAACCTTTCCTCAATTTTGGATGCTGCGGGGTCAAACCTGGGGCAAGTTTTGAAAACCACGGTCTATCTGAAAGACATGGCAGACTTCGGCATGATGAATGAGGTTTACGCACGCTTCTTCGTTGACTGCCCGCCCGCCCGCGCCACGGTGGAAGTGGCACGCCTGCCGCGGAACGTGTCAGTCGAGATCGATGTCATTGCCGAAGTCGAAGGATGAGAAACGGAGTTATCGTTGCAGGTGCCGGTCCGGGCCGGTTAACCGTTCTTGGCGACCGCTTTCCCGACTTTGATGACTTTCCCCGAGCGGATGCACGACGTGCATGCCCTGATGGTCTTGCGCGCGCCTTGTACAAGGGCATGCACTTGCCGCAGGTTGGGGTTCCAACGGCGCTTGGTTACGTTATTCGCGTGACTGATATGATTCCCATATTTGGGACCTTTACCGCAAAGGTCGCACACTTGAGCCATTGCCACACCTCTTTATTAATCGAATGCTATTCTCTCGCAGTTGATAATTTTACCAGACAATCGCGATTTTGCCCACCGCGAAAGCGCCATCAGGTTACAATGATTGCATGAATACACTGAATCGCTCTCATTCTTATTTGCACGCGGCCTCCCTGGCAGTCCTGGCAGGCCTAACTCTATTGCCGGCGTGCAGCTTTCGCAAGCCGGCGCCTGGGCAGGAAGTTTGGGCGCAGGTCAACGATCAACCCATCTACCGGGAACAGGTGGAGAAGCTTTACAAGGGCCGAACGGCCCAGGGCACTGACGCTGCCACCCCGGAAGAGGCCGCCAGTTTCAAGCTCAATATTCTGAATGAACTCATCAACAACCAGATCCTGGTGATGCACGCTTCCCACTCGCGAGTCACCGCTTCCGAAGCGGAAATAGACACCAAGGTGGGGGAACTGAAGAGCCCCTATTCCCAGGAAGAGTTTCAGAAGAAATTACAGGAGCAGGGCTTGGATAACGACGCTTTGCGCCGCCAGATACGCGATAGCATTATCATAACCAAGCTCATCAATAAGGATATTATCGCGCATATTGATGTCACCGACGCGGAGATTGCCTCCTACTATGAGAAGAACAAGGCGAATTTCAACGTCACAGAGACCACCTACCACATTGCGCAAATTCAGGTGACGCCTCGCCAGGATCCTGAGGTCCGGAACCTGAAAAATGACGATGCCAAGACTCCCGCTGCCGCTGAGCACAAAATCCAGGCCCTCTATGAAAGCTTGGGGCACGGCGCAGAATTTGCCACGGTCGCACAGGAGTATTCGGAGGACCCCAGCACCGCAGCCGGCGGAGGCGACATGGGGTTCATACCCGCCTCGGGCCTCAACGCGGCGCTGAAGCAGGTGGTAAATTCGCTTAAAGTCGGCCAGGTTTCTCCCCCCATTCGATCCAACATCGGGTTCCACATCTTCAAGCTTTTGGGGGTGGAGGAGGCCGGCCAGCATACCTTGACCGATCTGCGCGTGCAGGGCGCCATCCGCCAAACGTTGCGGAATGAGAAGGAGCAACTCCTCAAGGCGGCATACATTGAAGTGCTTCGCAACAGCTATAAGGTGGTCAATCACCTGGCGGAAGATGTGGTGAAGGCCAACGGCGTGCCACCGCATATTGGGTAGGGGAGCGGAGGATTCAAGATTCAAAATTCAAGATCAACGAGGCGGGCTCGATGCCCGCCTCTCGCCTCTTGAAACTCGAATCTTGAGTTTTGTACCTTGAAGCCTGGGCCTTGGATTCTTGCATTCGACTTTTGAATCTTGAATTTTGAATTTTGAATTTTGAATCTTGAATCCTCCTTACCCGAGCCGCACCAGGCGCGCGCCGGTATCCACACCCTGTCCTTCCGCTATGCAGATGCGGTCCACGCGCCCTGCCCGTGGCGCCCGCAATTCGTTCTGCATCTTCATGGCTTCAATCACCAGCAACCCTTGTCCGCGCTCCACTTCCTCGCCTTCACCCACCAGGATTTTGACGATTTTCCCCGGCATGGGCGCAACGATCTCCTGCGGCCCCTCAGCCTCAATTGCCGACCCC
>JARLGN010000232.1 GCA_031292775.1 Acidobacteriota bacterium
GAGTGATCGGTCTTTTGTACACGCTGATCGTAAGCCCGTTGACGGAGAGCGTGGCCGGCGCCGTTGGCCACGCTCTGTATCCGGCCGTTCCTGGCTCGTTGGAAGTCCATCAATACACGCCGTTCGAGCGCCACATGCGCCCGCTCGAGCTTCTTTTGCTTGCCGGCCTGGCATGGTGGAGTCTCAACCGGCTATCCAAACCTGAGGAGATGACGCGGCTCAGCGGGACTTACGCAGAACCGGAAGCCGACTCCCAATGGAATGTACTTAAAACCATGGCTATAGCCGTGGGAGTGGTGACCGGCTATCTGCTCATTGTGGTGACGATGCTTTCGCTCCTGGAGCCGGAAGGGCTGGGCTGGACGCTGGCGACGGTGGGAGGTGGAATGGGTGGCGGAACCGTGGCGTTCCTGCTGGTCAAGCGCGCCGGGCGAAGAGGGCTTACGACGCTTATGGACAAGAACGACGATACACCCAAGGGATAGTTGAATTGGCTGCACTTGCATGGGCATGTGCCAGTGCTGCGACGACTTTGCACTCTATGGGGATAGAATAATCGCAGACCTCTACTGCTCTTCGGCGTTCAGCCCTGACCCGGAATCTTGACCACGGGTTTGGATGGGCGGGGCTAAACAGGTTGCGGAAGAAACTTTCGGGACTGTTTGTCCTTGATCCCCGCAGGGGATCGATATAGTAGCCGGGGGCAACGCGCCCCATAAGCGTTAACCTAAGACCGCGACGGTAGCAGCCGCGTAGCGGCGTAAGATCGTAGCCCACGGCGTAAGCCGTGGGTCAAGGGAGTGTCCCCGCGGCGAGCCCCAGAGGGGCGAAAGAAGTAAATAGCGGCGAGTAGTGCGAAACCCCAGGATTGTCGCCGCCAACGCCCAGGGTCACTTTCTTTCGCCCCTCTGGGGCTGGCGGTCATCGTGCACGCCTGCCCCACGGCTTACGCCGTGGGCTACGGTCTTCCGGCCTTCCGGGCCTGTGAGGAGAGCACATCAATTCAGGCGGAAGCCTTAAGTTAACGCTTATGGGGCGTTGCCCCCGGCTACTATATTGTGCCCTCGCAGGGCGTCGAGAAGACCACGAGTTTTTCCGCAGCGTGTAGAGCTACTTCCTTCCGGCTGACTCCCAAAGATGTTCCGAGGTGGTGAGAAGTGCGGGCTAAGATATCGCGGAAATCCCGTGACGCGGGTAATATGCGGATAATTTCGGCTTGCGACTGGTAGAGGCCTGACTCGAGAAATTCGGGCACGAAATTTTCGAGGACGGGACCCATATTGGAATTCATCGAAACTTTCAATCTTGGTTGTCGATGGCGGTCCAAGTCCAATCGGCGCCATAGCCGAACTCGCCATTCTTTTCGGCAGGAACATTCTTCTCCCAAGTGTAGACGAAGCTCCAGGTTTCGGTGCACTGAATCCGCTTGCATTTCAGGTTGCGAAGGGTTTGGCCCTGGTAGTCAATGCAGGCGTCGCCAAGCTGTTTGGTAATCGTATTCTTGGAAATCCCCGTCAGCCGAACTGGTGCTCGGAGGGAATTCCCCTCACAGACGAAGGCAATAACTTGGGAGCCTTGGGTGTCCGTAAGTCTTTTCATACTGACCATCGTGCATGAGCGTGAAGGACTGGCGATGGAAATATATTATTATTGTGCCTTGAATACAGAATGATTCTGTATTACTGTATATAATGTTGAGTGGGAGGGACTAAAATGTTATTCAAAGCACCAGAACTTGGAGAGCAAGAGCTTGAGGTCATTGAAAAGATTGACTCAATGCGAAAGTCTCTAAGATACGCCATTAGTTCCCCTTCCAGGTGGTTTGGCGTTCTTCGCCAAGCCACGTTCGCCCGCAATATCAGACATTCGACTGGAATTGAGGGGATCAACGTAACCCGGGACGATGCTATGGCTGCGGTGGAACATGAGGAACCCATTGATGCAGAAAAGGTGAATTGGCTCGCCACTGTGGGATATAGAAATGCGATGACCTACGCTCGTGGGCTCGCGGATGACCCCCATTTTTCTTATAGCGAAGGATTAATTCGCAGTTTGCATTTCATGATGATGCAACACGATCTGCAAAAGAATCCTGGCCGTTATAGGCCTGGTTTGATTTTTATTCAGGACGAGGGCAGGCAACAAAGAGTCTACGAAGGTCCCGACGCTGGCGTTGTTCCTTCCCTTATGAAAGAGTTGGTTGAATCGCTGAATGAGGATTCAGCCCTTCCGGTTAAGGTGCGAGCCGCGATGGGCCACCTGAACCTTGTGATGATTCACCCGTTTTCTGACGGAAATGGAAGGATGGCAAGATGCCTTGAAACCCTGATTCTAGGAAGGGAACAGATTGTCGAACCTCCGTTTTGCAGCATTGAAGAGTATCTCGGAAGGTTCACACGCGAATACTACGATGTATTAGCTGAAGTTGGTGGGGGCTCTTGGAATCCTGGGAATGACTGTCGTGCTTGGATTAGGTTTAATCTTGTTGCCCATTATCGCCAAACCTCATGGTTCCTTCAGCGCAACCGTATGACCCAGCGGGTCTGGAGTGAAGTCGAAGACATCGTTTCGCGGAACGGACTCCCGGAAAGAACGACAATACCCTTAGTCAACGCTGCGTTCGGATATCGCATACGAAATTCGTCTTATAGGGCGTCAGCAGAAGTTTCTGAACAGGTATCCAGCCGGGACCTGAAACTTCTCGTTGATTGTGGGTTGCTCATCGCGGCAGGACACACACGGGGTAGATTATACATGCGATCAAAAACCTTGGAAGAAATCTATGTTCGCAATTACGAGAAAAGAACCAACGATGACCCGTTCTCAGAGCTTCAACCTGGCCTCGCATCTCCATTGGAAGCGACAAAACCATCATGAATCGGTTCGCTTCCAACGAGCCATTGCTGCCCTATTGGCGACGGCCTTTTACCCGGCTGCGGAGAGCGGGTAGCCGGTCACTGCGGTTGTGACCGTGGTTTCTTCCTTCGACGTCGAACAACTATTGATTGTTCGCACGACGGCGCGAAAAACTAGGATCGCTATGTTGGGTGTGGGAAAATCCCACGGTCAAGAGAGCTTTGACCGTACTACCCACTTTCGTGACTGTTCGTCCTTGATCCCCGCAGGGGATCGATATAGTAGCCGGGGGCAACGCCCCCGGAAAACGTGCCGCCAACAAGGCTCGACCCTGAAAGGGTCGAACTCTAGTGACATCTTGCATGTCTTGCGTCCCACATTCGCGGGAAATGCGACCCCTTCAGGGTCGGGGACGGTGGATAGGGCTTTCCGGGGGCGTTGCCCCCGGCTACTATATTTTGCCCTTGCAGGGCGTCGAGAAGACCACGAGTTTTTCCGCAGCCTGTAAAGTCATATCCTTCCGGCTGAATCCCGAAGCTGTTCCGTGGTGGTGAGAAGTGCGGACTAAGATATCGCGGAAACCCCGTGACGCGGGTAATATGCGAATAATTTCGCTTTGCGACGGGTAAAGGCCTGACTCGAGAAGCTCGGTCACGAAACTTCCGAGGACGGGACCCAGATTGGCATTCATGGAAACAGTCAATCTTGGCTGTCAATAGTTGTCAACTTTGGACAACCACTACTCCCAAAGCTGCGGACAGTCTATGATATAGGCGACGTTCATGACATTGAATCCTGACTCTTTGAGGAAAATTACGCGTGTCTTCACCTTTTGAATTTTCACCGGTTAAGTTGGTTTACGGCGGCGAAGCTCTGGGCTTCCATGCTGGTCACACAGTTTTGGCGCCACGGGTTCTGCCCGGCGAGCGGGTGGAAGTGGAGGAAGTCCGCCGGCAAAAGGGTGTGGTCTTTGCGCGTCCGCTGCGGATTCTTCAGCCCTCCGCCGAACGCATCGAACCGGCATGTCCCTATTTCGGCCGCTGTGGCGGATGCCAGTACCAGCACCTTCCCCACGCCGCGCAAGTGGCAGCGAAATCCGAGATCCTGCGGGAAACGCTGCGCCGTTTGGGCCCGGTGAAATGGGAGCAGCCTATTCCCACGCATTCCGGCCCCGCGTGGAATTACCGCAACCAGGCGCAATTGAAAATTGGCAAGCCGCCGGACGGCGCCCCGGGTCTGGGGTTTTACGAGGCAGAGTCGAATCGCCTGATTGACATCGATGCGTGCCCGATTCTTTCTCCGCGCCTGAACGAACTGCTGGCGGTTCTTCGCGCTGAACCCTGGATCAGCGAACTGGCGAACGGTCGCGAGGTGGAACTTGTTGTTGATGATCGCGACGAGAAAATAATGATGACGCTTGCCGGGAGCTGGGATGCGGAAGAAGCGGAAACGCTGGCCCAGAAGTGCCTGACGGAGCTCGCGGGGGTCGCCACCGTCGCCTTTACGCAAGACGTGGGAGTGCGGGTCTTTGGGGAGTCGTACCTCTCCTATCGCGTGGGAGATTTTGCCTATCGAATCGGCCCCACCGCGTTCTTCCAAAGCGCCCGCTTCCTGCTGCCTGAGTTCGTCGAGGCGGTGACTGCGGAAGTATCCGGCGCCGTGGCGATTGATTTATACGCGGGCGTGGGCCTGTTCACGCTTCCCCTTTCGAACAAGTTTGAGCAAGTGATGGCGGTGGAAGTCCATCCGCAATCGACCGCCAACCTCGCCGCCAACGCTCGCGCCGTGCCCGGCAGGAAAATTCGCGCCATCGCGGGGACAACGTTTGACTACCTGCGGCGCAGCGCCCAGATGGATCCCGACCTGGTGGTCATGGACCCTCCCCGCACCGGCGTGGGCGTGGACACCTTGAAGCTCCTCCTGGCGTTACGCCCCAAGCGCTTGCACTACGTATCCTGCAACCCTTCGACGTTGGCTCGCGACCTGGCTTACTTACTGCAACAGGGCTACAGCCTCGATAGTCTGGAATTGTTCGATTTCTTTCCCCAGACTTTTCATGTCGAATCCCTGGCGCGGCTCTCTCGAATTGGCCGTGAACGTGCTTAAGAATTCCCCAGTTTCAGCCAAGGGCGCAGAGTCATAGCGGGCAAGCTTCACTGCCTATCCCCCTCTTCCTGAAGCTTCCGATAAGCGTTCCAGCGTGATGCGCAACCCGCGCTAGCAAGACGTGACCTTTGCCCGACGCTCCTCCCAACGACAAGCCTCGACCGGTCTTTAAAGCTCCATTGGCGGCACTGGCGGCGGCCTTTGCCTTGGGGATTGTGGCTGCGCATTGCTTCCCTGACACGGCGGGGTTCCATGGATTCCTTTTCATCGCGGCTGCCTGCATTCTCATTGGACTTTTCTTATTGCGCGCGGGCTGGGGTCGCACGGCGGTGTGCTTTGCCTTGGGTAGCATGATCTTTACCGGCGTCGCGGCAACGCACTGCTGGGAGCACCGTGCTCCACTTCACCACGTCCGTTATCTCGAATCGATGGGCGTGGACCTGAATGATCCGGTGCGTTTGCTGGGGCGGGTGATCTCCACTCCCTATCGCACCGGGTATGGGTTGCAGTTTGACGTTGAGGCCCGGCAGATTGAGTCTCTCACCCAAAAACATCTTGTCACCGGAGAGATTCGCCTGCGGGTGCAGAGTTCGGAAGATGGCGAGGCTTTCGGCGATAGTGGACCGCTCGACCTCCGTTTCGGTGATGAGATTCAAACCTTGGTCCGCTTGCGCCGGCCGCATATTTACCAGAACCCTGGCAGCTTCGATTTCCGCCGCTGGATGGAGGATATCGAGGACCTTTACTGGGTCGGAACCGTCAAGAATCCCCGGCTGGTGGAGAAAGTGGGCCACGCCCCGGGTTTTCATTTTGCGGAACTGGTGGAGCGCGCGCGACAGCGCTTGTTGCGCGGCATCGATGACATCTATCCGCCGTGGTCAGCTCAAGGGCGTTACGGCGCGGTGCTGAAGGCGGTGTTGTGGGGCGATCGCACCGCGCTCGATTCCGTCACCATCGAGGATTTCCGCAAGACCGGCCTTTATCACTTGCTGGTGATCGCCGGGCTGCACGTGGGCTTGCTCACGCTGCTGCTGGAATTCCTGCTGCGGGGGTTGGGATGCAAGCGGGTGGCGCGAGCGTTCATCGTGCTGGGATTTTTGGTGGTATACGCCTTCCTGGTGGAGCAGCGCGCGCCCACCTTGCGTGCCACATTGATGATCGGGCTTTACCTTCTGGCTCGCATCATCGACCGCGAGCATTCGCCGTTCAATTCCATCGGCGCGGTGGCGTTGATTCTTCTCTTCCTTCGTCCCGTGTGGCTGTTTGAATCCGGGTTTCAGCTTTCCTTCGCCGCGGCCCTGTTGATTGTGGGCGTCGCCGTCCCCATCCTCGAGCGCACCATCGAGCCCTACCGCCGGTCACTGCTGCGGTTGGACGACGTGCTGCTCGACGACCATTTTTCACCTCGCATCGCCCAGGTTCGCCTTGACCTTCGCTCGCTGGTGCAGGGCTTGCGCCAACGGGTGAGCCTCTTCGAGCGCTATCCGATGCTGGCGCGAAACATCGTCGTCCTTCCGCTGAAGCTGTTGTTGTGGGTCGCCAATATCGTGGTGTTCTCTGCCATCCTGCAACTGGGATTGCTGCTGCCCATGGTTGAGACCTTTCATCGGGTCACCTTTGCGGGAGTGGGATTGAATGCCCTGGCGATTCCCGTCATGACGCTGCTTCTGGCGCTGGCCTTGCCCATCAACTTGCTCAGCGTGGCGTCACCGGCACTCGCGGCGTGGCCGGCCAAGGCGCTGACCCTGGTCATGGCTCTGCTGTTTAACATGACGCACCTGCCGGGACTCTCACCATGGCTGTCGTACCGCATGGCGGGTCCGCCGCCGTGGGTGGCGTGGGGATTCTGCGGGGCGTTCGTGCTGGCTGCGTGGACCCTTCGCTACGCACGGCGGGTTGCGGGTGTGGCGCTGATGACATGCGCGGTATTTGTGGTGTTGGTGGCGCTTCATCCCTTTGCGCCCCGCTTGCCGCGCGGAGTTCTGCGATTGACCGCGATCGATTGCGGCCAGGGTGACGCGCTCTTCCTGGTGTTTCCCAATGGCGCCACGATGCTGCTCGATGCCGGTGGCAGCCGCACGCTGGGAGCGCGGGAGGGTGGGTTCCAGGGACGGCGCTGGGATCCCGGCGAGGATATCGTTTCCCCTTACCTTTGGTCGCTCGGAATCAAGAAGATTGATGTGGTGGCGCTCTCTCACCCGCACCAGGACCACATGGGCGGGCTTTACGCCATCTTTGATAATTTCCCCGTAGGCGAATTCTGGCACGCGGCCACTGCTGAGACGCCGGAATTCACCGAACTGCTCGATGCGGTGGCAGCGCACGGGATTCCCACCCGAACCCTTATGGCGGGCGACACGCTTTCACTGGGCGATGCGTCAGTGCGAGTGCTGTGGCCGGGACCCGATCCGCCATCCGGGCGTCTATCCCAGAACGATGAGTCGCTGGTGATGCGGATTAGCGCGAAGGGAATGAATTTCCTGCTGCCGGGAGATGCGAGCAAGAAGGCGGAAGAAGGAATCCTCGCCTCCCAAGAGCCACTTGCGAGCCAGATGCTCAAGGTGGCGCATCACGGGTCGAAGTCGTCTTCAAGCGCGAATTTCCTGGCCCGAGTGGCGCCGCGCGTGGCGATCATCAGCACCGAGGGCCAGGGTGTCGGCGGCTTACCGAATGCGGCGACGCTGGAAGCTCTGCAAAACGCCGGCGCCCGAGTTTTCCGCACCGACATTGACGGCGCTACGACGGTGGAATGGAAAGATGGAGCTTTGACAGTTCGAACTTATACGGGGACGGCAGTGGTGGTTTCGTCTAAACATTGACAAGGTACCATAACCTATTAGACACAATTAATAGGCTTTTTGGGCACTGCGGACCTGCGCCGCCTGGTGAACTTATTGTCCGACACTTAATGCCAAGTTGTCACTCTGGCACGACTCACACAGACCTTCCTCGGCACCATGTGTGACAATTTTCCCCACACGCCGTTGGAATATCCCTAATGTTACCTATTTCTCCCCTATGTCATTGATTTGCCATTTATCCTAAATCATCGCGTGCGTGAAAGGCCGAATTCCGAAAATGCACCAAAAGGTGTATGGATAGCCGAAAAGCACCGCCCTATACCAAAACCACCACCACCCTGGCACAGGCCCATCCTGGCGTTCACCCGAACCGTTTGAAATCACGACCTTTCCGGCTGTGTGATTTGGCAGGGGACTTGCCTTTACACAGGGTGCAGTTGCAAGACGCATTGAGGATCCGAGGAGGTGCCCAAATGCGGAACCTAAGAATCTTAACGTTACTGGGAATGTGCTTGATGGTTGCGCCGTACGCACATGCCCAACGGTTTGGAGTCGCGATCGGAGTGGGACCGGCTTACGTGGGGCCAGCCCCTGTGTGCCCGTATGGCTATTACGACTATTACC
>JARLGN010000233.1 GCA_031292775.1 Acidobacteriota bacterium
CCAGTTATGGACTTCCGCCCAAACCGTCTCCACCAGCGGTTGGGACGAAATATTCACCATGGTAAGAGTGGCGATCGGCCAGTAATCCGCGGGTGCGATGGAGGTGAGCGCGGGAAAGATTTCTCCGCCCCCGGGGACAGTCAACCGGTAGCGCACCTGGAGCGCCGGGATGGATTCAGGCTGTGTTGGCACGGGGTTGTCCCCCCACGCGCGACGCTCCCCCATGGGCAACACGGCCAGCAACAGCGCCGCAGGAACGAGAAGCCCGAGCACACTTCGAGCGTCCGGTATGAATTTACGCTTGATTGGCATGATTAGTTGGGCTCTCCACCCAGTTCACTTGGATGCATAAAGGAGCCAATAGGTACTTTGGATTGGTCGGGCAATTTGTCGCCCATCCTCCCCGCTACCGGACCCCCCGCAAGCCATTGAACCAAGGAGCACTTGTAGGGCCGAACTGCGTCCGGCCTTTGTCCGGATCTTCTCGTTTGCGCCACGTCAAGACTCCGTGCTACCTATCGCGAGATTTGGACTTGCATCGCAGGTTAATAAGTAGTTTAATCCCTTCATCTTTTCGCCAGCCTAGGAACTCCTAGGAGGTTAGTCGTTATGCATCACTCCCCAAATGATCGTCGATCATCGTTGGGACCGCTCCTTGGCCAGCCGACTCCGAGAACTTACGGTTGCGTGGCAAAGGTCCCGCGCCCTCGGCCTTGGCGTTCGCTCGTTACGTCGCCCCGGAAGGGTTTTATGGGGGCAGCCTGAAAAGGAGTTAGACCGCGGTCAGCGCAAGAGGAGGTTGTCACGTGTCTCCGATCGTAGAGTCCATTGTGTTGAGCCTGGGCACGGGCCTTGTAGTCCTAGCCCTCGGCTTGGTGGTCAACCGGATACCGAGGCCTGTGGCGGTCTTAATGGCCCTCGGCATTGGTTTGCTAGTATTCGTTCTATGGCCGCGGGCCGCCTTAGTGGAGGTGCCTGACTTGGCTGATTTGAGCCGCGATGAAGCGGAATTGAGGCTCTCCTCTGCGAAGCTAGTTGCTGCACCGCAGCCGCAGCAAGCTCCAAATACCCCGGTGGAACATGTAGTGCCGATGTCCCAGAATCCGCTTCCGGGGACGAAGGTTCGACGAGGAACTCTTGTGCGCTATTCCATCAGCACCCCGACATCGGTGGACCAAAGGGAAGATCACCCAAGTAGTCCCTCGCCGCGTGGTTCGATATCCATATTCTCGCCAAAGGACGGCGGCGAGGTTGTGCCCAAACGCGGAGCAGATAATCTATTCAGGTTCGATGTGGAAGGCACGATCGAGGCTGTCGATCTAACAAAATCCCTTTTGCTTTTGTGGGTCCAACCGGTCGAGCCGCTGAGCGACCAGCCAGGATGGTATCTCCAGCGAGTCCCAAACGGCATTCGGTCGATCGCCGGAACCAACTGGCGGGGCGTCTGCCAGATTGGAAACCAGCAATGGCCACCACATGCTGGCGACATCGTCGATGTGGCGGCTTCGGTCGTTCCTGGCGAAGAGGCGGCACGTCTACTTGCGAGACAAGGGCCACTGACGGTCATCGTGCTTCCTGGATTGGCTTCACCGGTCGCTCGGCTGAGAGTGCGCATCCAGTAGCCTCGCGGCTTGCTGCACCGCGGCGCGAATTGAGCGGCGCGGTACTATCTCTCGCAACTGGAAGGGCCGCGGGGCCGTACCACGGGCCCCGCACGACCAGTTCGCGAAATTCGACCTTGCATCGCAGGTTAATAAGTTGTTTAAGCACGTCACCTTTTAGCCAGCCCAGGAACCCCTGGGAGGTTTGAAGTCATGAATAAGACTCCTAATGATCGTCAATTGCTGTTTGGGCTGTTCTCTGACCAGCCGGCTCCGAGGCTTTGCGACCGCGGGGCAGAACCCTTGCGCCCTCGGAGTTGGCGCTCTCTCGCTACGCCGAGCGGGAAGGGTCTATGCAGGTCAGCCTAAAGGAGAGTTAGGCGTAATCCGGCCGTCGCCGCCGCAAAGCGCAGGAGGTAGGTATCGGTGAGAAAGAAGACATCGCTCAAAACTGACGTGACCGGGCCAACGGTCGAGAAGACTGGTTCCCCGGGTCTCTCCTCCGCCCCTCAGGCCCTTGTTTTTATCAGCCACGATTCGAGGGACGCTGACCTCGCTGAGGAGTTTGACAACCTCCTCCGGGACGCGAGCGGTGGGATGCTCAAGTCATTTCGTTCATCCGACAAGAAGGGAACCGCAGGGATGGAGTATGGCGATGAATGGTACAGCGCCATCATGGGCAAGCTCGGCACTGCCACCGACGTTGTCGCGCTTCTGACTCCCCACAGCCTCGACCGGCCTTGGATCTTGTACGAAGCAGGAGTGGCAAAAGGGAAAATCGGCGGAAAGGTGCTCGGCCTGGTCATAGGCGTTCCTTTCGAAAGGGCGAATACGGGTCCCTTCTACCAGTTTCAGAATTGCCCGGATGACGAAGATGCGCTCACCGGCTTGGTCACGCAACTCATCAGGCGCAATCCCGGAGCCGAGCCACGTCCAGAGGCGGTCAAACTCCAAGTATGTGCCTTTCGTGAAAGGGTGGCGGCTCTCCAGAAGAAACGAGGCACCCCTGGTGCCTCCTCGCAGCCCGGACGCATCGACGAATCCGCCGTGGCAAAGCTCTTCGAAGAGGTTAAGGTGATGTTTCGCGACCTGCCTGAGAAGGTCGAGGCCAAGGTGCAAGAAAACGTCGGGCGTCGTCGGTCCCTGCGCGGTCGCATGTTTCACCCCATGATGTTCGAGGATTTGATGTTCCATTCAGCCGCACACGAAACCCCTGAAGGCGAAGCTGCCGCTTGGCTCATGCTCGGCAGCATGGTGGGCTCCGAAATTCCATGGCTGCACGAATTGGCGATGGAGATGTACCGCGCGACATGTTCCCACGATCTGGAGCGGATAACCGCGACCCGGGATGCCGCACGTCGTACTCTCAGGGCTATCTCGGAATCTAAACCATTCCGCCACATGATGCGCGAGGAAGAGGACCCAGAAATGGGCATGATGATGCGACACCTCCCGGAAATGCTGGAGCACTTCCTGGAGCTAACCGAGGCTCGCACGGCATCGAAGAGGCCCCGAAGAGGGGCCAAGGGCACATCTCCGAATGAACAGTCATGAACCCACGCACCAGGTAGCCAGCGGGTAGCCACAGTCAGTGCAGTTCTGACTGTGGGTTCTTCGTTTGATGGCGAAGGTATAGCCTGGGGTTTCGCGCATAGGAAAGGCCCACGGTCAGAACTGCGATGACCGTGGCTACCACCTCTCCCCAGTTGATTGCCGACATCGCAAGCGGGCGCGGGCGTCCAGCGTCCGGGTCTTCATCATAGCTCCACATCGTGCTTGCGTTCCTCAAGCAAATAGTCGTGCGCGGAGGGTGCTGCTTTGAGCGATCCCCGTAGGGTTTCTATCAGTTTTGCCGGGACTCGTGCCTTGGTCCCGTGGGGGGCGGCTCTGACGTATTGAACGGGCCAGGGGACGGGATATCCCAGTTCGCGGGCGGCGCGCAGTGGCCAATAGGGATCGCGCAAAAACTCGCGCGCGATGATGGCCATATCTGCCTGGCCGGTACGAATGATATGGTCCGCCTGCGCGGGGGCGGTAATCATTCCCACCGCGCCGGTCAGGATATTTACTTCGCGGCGAATTCTATCGGCGAATGCCGTTTGATATCCGGGGCCGACTGGAATTTGGGTGGGCGGCACATTTCCGCCGGAAGAGCAATCCACCAAATCCACGCCGGAACTTCTAAGATGCCGGGCAAGCTCCACGGAATTGTCGAGGGTCCATCCGCCTTCCACCCAATCGGTGGCCGAAATGCGCACGAACAACGGCGAGCCCTCCGGCCACGATTCGCGAACCGCGCGAACCACTTCCAGCAGCAAGCGAATGCGGTTGTCAAACGAACCGCCGTACTGATCGGCACGGTGGTTGGCAAGGGGCGAAAGGAATTCAGAAATCAGATACCCGTGGGCGGCGTGAATCTCAATGACGCGGAACCCCGCGGCACGGGCGCGACTGGCTGCCTGCGCAAAGGCCTTCACCACGGCTTGAATTCCCTCCTGTGTCAGGGCCTGCGGCATCGGAAAATTCTCCGCAAAGGGAATCGCGCTGGGCGCCACCACATTCTTCCATCCGCCCGCTTCTTCCGGCACCGCTCCATTTCCATCCCAGGGACGATAGGTGCTGGCCTTGCGTCCGGCATGTGCCAATTGGATCGCCGCCACGCTGCCCTGGGAGTGGATGAACCGGGTAATGCGGGAGAGAAACTCCACGTGATCGTCGCTCCAGATTCCCAGATCTTCCGGACTGATCCGCCCTTCCGGCGCAACGGCGGCGGCTTCCGTCATAATCACGCCCGCGCCCCCCACGGCCCGGCTGCCCAGGTGAACCAGGTGCCAGTCATTGGCAAATCCATTGATGCTGGAGTACTCGCACATCGGTGAAACCATGATGCGATTGGGAAGGGTCAGGTCGCGGATGGGGAGCGGATCAAACAGATTCGGCATAAGTTTGGTTCCTCGCTGGTTTGATTTTTTTCAGGCTGGCGTTGTGCCCGCGGGCTGGCGCGGCTCAGCTATCTTGATGTCGGCCGATTATCGCATTTTCGATTTCAGCTTGATCATCTTGCCGTCCACGGTGAACCTGCCGTATCCGTGATGATGGATGGTTTTCGGATTCTTTTGCGCAGGATCGATCCAGGCTTTGAGCACTTCCAGTATGAAGATACCGTGCTTGTTGACGAAACCGGGGTCTGCCACCTTGCATTCAAGATTGGCGAAACACTCGGCGACCAGAGGTGGAGCCACGAGCTTGGCTGGCGCCGGAGTCAGGCCGAACTTCGAGAACTTCTCCACGTTCCGGCCCGAGCAGTTGCCGACTTCCACGACTCTGGGCGCCAGTTTCAGCGCCGGGATGGCGATCACGCACTCTTTTGTCGCCTGTAACGCAGCAAAACTGTGATTCCGGTTGCTGACGACACACGCAATCAGCGGCGGTTCAAACTCCACCATCATATGCCACGACATCGTCATGATGTTGGCACGGCCCTTCCGCGCGGTCGTCAACAGCACCACCGGGCCCGGCTCAAGCAACTGATAGACCTTTGACAGAGGTAGATCTTTCATCATGATTGCACCGCCACCATGGATTTCACCTCGATCATTGTAACAATGTTGGCCACGCGCTGATATGACTGAAGCAGGTATGCATGCTCGTAAAGTTCCGTACCGACACGGCTGAATTGTTGTTCATAGTAATTTAGATGAACCAGCACGGAAACCGATGCGAACCCCACCTTGGCTCGCGGCACTTCTGCGCGGTCTCGCTTCATGCTAAAATCAGATCTTCAGGGTCACAGCTTCCAAGATTTGAAATTGCTCGGACAAATCCCAAGGTTCCGCACTCGTGTGGACCTTCGGAACGGGATGGATTTTCCTCCACGCCTATGCGCGTTCAGGCGGGAGGACGTGTCCAAAAGAATGGAGACATCACGATGATACAAAGACTTTTCCTGGTAGTGTTCAGCGTCCTGGCCCTGGCGTGTTCAGGCCTTGCCGCTGGGACCAGATTGGTGCTGGTGGGGGTGATGAGTGATTCGCATTGTGGACTGAAGCATGCGGTTGCCGGCCCCGATGCTGCAAAATGCGTCATTGGATGTGCTTCCAAGGACGCCGATTACGTGCTGGTAAGTGATGGGAAGATCTACAAATTTGAAAAGAAGAACGCTTTCTACAAGAATTTCGCCGGCAAGAACGTGGAAGTTGTCGGCACCCTCACTGATGGCGCGTTTGGAATGATGGACCTGAGCGTCGTGGAGCTGGACGGGGACCCACCCAAGAACCTGCACCTTTACGACGGGACAGTCAGGGTTACCGGAGGCAAATACACCCTGGAAAGCGAAGGCAAGGTCTACCAGGTCGATGGGCAGACCGGAGTGGATGTGGATGCAATGTTGAAAGGTCTGGTGGGACAGCCGGCGGACCTGATCGGCACGCTCGACGGTGATACCATCCACCTGCATGATGCTCAGTCCCGCTAATGTAGCGCCGCCATCTTGGCGGCAATTGCCGGCAGGATGCCGTCGCTACGAGAAGTGCCGCCCTAAGGGACGGCGCTACAACAGCCATCTTCACGATTGCGCATAAACTCTTCCCGGCTTCATCGCGTGGCCCCAGCTCAGGATCTGGGCGTCGGGAAGATCATAATTAGCGCCGGGAATTTCTTCGGCCTGGATGAGGGTTCCAAGCTGGAAATAGACGGCGTCCATATCCGCGTGCTCGTGTGGGTAGTGGGCAAAACCGCCGTCGGGTGTTTGACACGCGAGCGCCCATTTTGCCGCCCGCTCGATCGCCGCTCGCGAGGGCGGGGAATTCCAACTCAATTGTTTCAGAATGAACACCGCGTCAAAGCAGGAGTGGACATCCCAGTCCGGCGGTTTGAGATGCCACCCACCGTCGGGCCTTTGATCCCTCAACACCCGCTTCAC
>JARLGN010000234.1 GCA_031292775.1 Acidobacteriota bacterium
ACTCTGACGGCGAGGGGATTTCATATGGCCACACGATTTGACAAATTCACAGTTAAGGCACAGGAAGCGCTCCAGGCGATGCAGGAAGTCGCGAGTCGCAATGGCAACCAGCAGATGGAGCCGGTACACCTGCTACTGGCTTTGGTTGAGCAACCGGAGGGGGTGGTTCCGGGGATTCTTCAACGGCTCGGCACCACGCCTGCAGTGGTAAGCCAGGAAGCCACCAAGGTCATCGAAGCGCTTCCCAAAGTGGGTGGGACGACGGACCAGTTTATCTCCCCCGCCCTGAAGGAAGTTTTTGATCAGTCGTTCAAGGAAACCGAACAGTTCAAGGACGAATACGTTTCCACCGAGCATCTGCTTTTGGCTCTGGCGAGTAAGTCGAGTGATCCGGTGGGACGAATCCTGAAGCGATTGGGCATCACCCACGACGCCATATTGCAAGCGCTGGTAGCCGTGCGCGGCACGCAACGCGTTACCGATCAGAATCCCGAGGGCAAGTACCAGGCGCTGGAGAAGTACGCGCGCGACCTGACGGAACTGGCCCGCCGCGGCAAGCTCGACCCGGTGATTGGCCGCGACGAGGAAGTTCGCCGCGTCATCCAAGTGCTCTCCCGCCGGACCAAAAACAACCCCGTGCTGATCGGCGAGCCGGGCGTGGGCAAAACGGCGATTGTGGAAGGCATCGCCCAGCGTATCGTGGCCGGCGACGTTCCGGAATCCCTGAAATCAAAGCGCATCGTGGCGCTTGACTTGGGCGCGATGGTGGCGGGCGCGAAGTTCCGCGGGGAGTTTGAAGACCGCTTGAAAGCCGTACTGAAGGAAATCGAAGAAGCCAGCGGCCAGATCATTCTATTTATCGACGAATTGCACACGCTGGTGGGCGCGGGAGCTGCCGAAGGTTCCATTGATGCTTCCAACATGCTCAAGCCGGCTCTGGCGCGCGGCGAACTGCGCTGCATTGGCGCCACCACGCTCAATGAATACAAGAAATACGTGGAGAAGGATGCAGCGCTCGAGCGGCGCTTTCAGCCGGTGCAGGTGGGCGAGCCTTCAGTGGAAGACTCCATCGCCATTCTGCGCGGCCTGAAGGAGAAGTACGAAGTCCACCACAAAGTGCGCATCAAGGATTCGGCCATTGTCGCAGCGGCGGTTCTTTCCAACCGTTATATCTCGGACCGCTTCCTGCCCGACAAGGCCATCGACCTGATTGATGAAGCCGCCTCCGGCCTGCGTATCGAAATCGATTCCATGCCGGTTGAAATCGACCAGATGGGGCGCCGCGTGACGCAGCTTGAAATCGAGCGCCAGGCGCTGCGCAAGGAAGACGACGCGGCCTCCCGCGAGCGCTTGCAAGCCCTCGAAAAGGAACTGGCCGGGCTCAAGGAAAAATCCGACCACTTGAAATTGCGCTGGAAAGCGGAGAAGGAAGTCATCGCCAGTATCGGCGAGCTGAAGGAAAAGATTGAGCAGGCGAAAGTTGAGGAAACACGGGTCACGCGCGAAGGCGACCTGAACAAAGCGGCGGAGATCCGCTACGGCAAGCTGGTTTCGCTGGAGAAGGAACTTACCGCCGCCAACGCCAAGCTGCAAGGTATCGACAAGACAGGCCGCATGCTGAAAGAGGAAGTGGACGAAGAAGACGTGGCGCGCGTGGTCTCACGCTGGACACGGATTCCCGTCTCCAAGATGCTGGAAGGCGAAGTGGCGAAGCTGGTCAGGATGGAGGACGGTCTGCGGGCGCGCGTGGTGGGTCAGGATGAAGCCCTGCGCAATGTGGCCAACGCTGTCCGCCGCAGCCGGGCGGGCCTTTCCGACCCGCACCGCCCCATCGGCTCGTTCCTATTCCTCGGTCCCACGGGTGTGGGCAAGACGGAACTGGCGCGGGCGCTGGCGGAATTCCTTTTCGATGACGAAAAGGCCATGCTGCGCATTGATATGTCGGAGTATATGGAGAAGCACGCCGTGGCGCGGCTGATCGGCGCGCCGCCCGGCTACGTTGGCTATGAAGAGGGCGGCCAGTTGACCGAACTGGTGCGTCGCCGGCCATACTCCGTTCTACTTTTCGACGAAATCGAGAAGGGGCATCCGGATGTCTTCAATATCTTCCTGCAAATTCTCGAAGACGGACGCCTGACCGATGGCAAGGGCCGCACCGTGGACTTCAAGAATACGGTCATCATCATGACCTCGAATATCGGCAGCACCTATATTCACGAGGCCATGAATGGAGTTGACCATGCCATCGGCGTGACCACGAGTAAGGCCGGAGCGGTCAGCGCGGCAGGCGCGCTTAGCGATGGGCTCAGGAAGAGAATTCACGACTCGCTGCTCCAGCACTTTCGCCCGGAGTTCCTGAACCGCATTGATGAAATCGTGATCTTCAACGCTCTCGGCAAGCCGGAGATTGAGAGGATCATCGACTTGCAGCTTCAAAACCTGCGCCGGCTTCTTAGTGAGCGTAAGATTGAGCTTACGCTGACGGAGAAGGCTCGCGAATTGCTGTTCCACGAAGGTTACGATCCGCAGTTTGGGGCGCGGCCCCTGAAGCGGGCCATCCAACGGCTGATCCAGGACCCGCTCGCCATGAAATTGCTCGACGGCGAAGTGGTTCCGGGCGATTCCCTTACCGTGGATGCCGATCCCAAGCACGCTCAAATGACCTTTGTGCGCGTGGCGGCGAAGGCGGCACGGCAAGCATGACAGAAGAGTAGCGCGGACTGGCCTTTTAGGTCCGCGGCTTTTCCTCGCCCATTGGGGACGAGCTGCGGACCGACAAAACAGGTCCGCGCTACACTCGCTTTTTGGTACACTTGAACCGATGCTGAAGTTTCCAGGTCTGGATAGCGTCCATAAACTCGGAGAATGGTATAGCGCTACCGCGGAGGAGGCAACTTGAGAATTAAGGTAGTGGTGCACGAAGCCGAGGAAGGTGGCTACTGGGCCGAGGTGCCGGCGATTCCCGGCTGTGCCACGCAGGGCGAAACCATGGAAGAGTTGATGGCAAACGTCCGCGAGGCCATTGAGGCCTGTTTGGACGTCGAAGTCAACCCGCCAGAGCATGCCCCCAGCGACAAGATACTGGAAATCGCCCTATGAAGTCCCTCCCCGGCAAGGACCTTGCCCGCCTCGTCGAGAGTCACGGCTGGCAACTCCTCCGAATTCATGGCAGTCATCACGTCTACGGCAAGTCGGGTAACATCGCCCGGCTTTCAATTCCTATCCACGGGAACACGCCTTTAAAACTCGGGCTCCTGAAGCATCTCCTCAAAATGGCGGGCCTCGAAGAAGCGGACATCCTCTAAGTTAAGATCTAAACCGAAAGGAATCGCCCCATGAAAATGCCCGTTCTTTTCGTTGGCCACGGCTCGCCGATGAATGCGATTGAGCGCAACCGGTTTACGGAGACACTCGCGGGGCTTTCCCAGAAATTGCCTCGTCCGAAGGCGGTGTGCGTGGTGTCTGCGCATTGGGTGACGCGCGGCGCCGAGGTTCTGGCGGTGGCCAAGCCGCGCACTATTCATGACTTTTACGGCTTCCCCGCTCCGCTCTATGAGGTGGAGTACCCTGCCCCGGGCGCGCCCGCCGAAGCCGAACGAGTGGCCAATGAATTTGAAATCAAATCCGATGAGACGTGGGGTTTCGATCACGGGACGTGGAGCGTCCTGCGGCATCTCTATCCCCAAGCTGACGTGCCCGTGTTTCAGATCAGCCTTGACGAGGGCCGCAGCCTTCCTCGCCACCTCGAACTGGGCAGCGAGCTCGCCGGATTGCGCGACCGCGGCGTGCTGATTCTGGGCAGCGGCAATATCGTGCACAATCTGCGCCGCCTGGAAGGCGATAAGGACGCGCAGCCATATCCCTGGGCCATCGAATTCGACTCGAAAGTGAAAAACGCGATCGAAACACGTGACACAACATCGCTGGCCGCGCCGGATTCATGGGGCAAGCCCCTGGCCGCGCTCGCGCATCCCACGCTTGAACATTACGTGCCGCTACTCTATTGCATGGGCAGCACCACCGAGCATGACACGGTAAGCTATCCTTATGAGGGGTTTGAGTACGGCAGCCTTTCAATGCGCATGGCTTTGTTCGGTGGGTCGGGTAAGTGATCCGATCTTGGGCGATTGTCAGTCTGTTGCGCAGTGATATCACTATGATATCATTGTCAGGTGGAGGAACCATGCCCAATATTACGGTGCGTAACATACCGGAAGCCGAATACTCCGTGCTGCGGCGAGATGCCAAGCGCCACGGCCGCAGCCTCAATGCGGAGCTTCTCGCGATGCTAGCCGACAAAAAGGAGATAGCACGCCGCCGGGCAGGTGCGGTCAGGGCAATGAAGAGGATCGATGTGCTCTGGAAAAGGATAGGACATAAGTATCCGAACCAACCGGACAGTACTGCCCTCATTCGGGAGGATCGGGATAATGACCAGCCTTATCGTTGATGCCAGCGTAGTTGCCAAACGGATTGTGCTGGAGCCCGACACCGACAAGGCAAAGGTCTTATTTGCAAATTGGGGGCGCGGCGCGTTGGAAATATGTGCTCCTGCCATACTTCCTGCGGAAATTGCAAATATGCTCTGGAAACGGGCGCGGCGCGCTCTCCTTTCGGCAGCGGCCGTGGAAGAGCTCTATCGTGAGTTCAGCGCATTCCATATTCCCTTGTGGCCGATAGAAGACTTGGCAGAATTATCTCTGGCCTTAGCCTTGAAAAACGGCCACAGCGCTTACGATGGCCTCTATGTGGCTCTCGCGATCAAGACAGGGTGGGACTTGGTCACAGCAGACGAACGACTTTACAACACACTAAGCCCTTCGATGCCGGAAATTCATCTCCTTCGAAACTATGAGTGACCCTCACACCGGAATCCCTGTGATCTGCATCTAATCAGAATGTTGGCAATAAATTTGGGGGGAATGTAAAGGTATGTGGAATAACGTCAAGACAACCTTCCTGCTCGCGGCCATGACGGGCCTTGTGCTGGCTATCGGCGAGTTGTGGGGCGGAGAGCGCGGCATGATGTTTGCCCTGGTGCTGGCCGCGGTCATGAATCTGGGCAGCTATTTTTTCTCTGACAAGATTGCGCTGGCATCCTCCGGCGCAAAGCCGATTTCGCGTGAAGACGGCCCGCGGATTTACCAGATTGTTGAGCGCCTGGCGGCCAAGGCCAACATTCCCGTGCCCAAGATTTATATGATTCCCACTGACTCGCCCAATGCTTTTGCCACCGGCCGCAATCCCAACCATGCTGCGGTGGCCGTTACGCACGGCATTTTGGACATCTGCGATGATGAGGAAATTGAGGGAGTGCTCGCGCATGAACTCGCGCACGTGAAGAATCGCGATATCCTTACCAGCGCGGTGGTGGCCACCCTGGCCGGCGCCATTACTCTGATTGGGCGAATGCTCTGGTACGCGGAACTGTTTGGGGGATTTGGGGGCGGTGGCGGCCGTGACAACCGGCGGGGTGGCGTGTTTTCCGCCCTCGCCATGATGATTCTGGCGCCGCTTGCAGCGACGCTGATCCAACTCGCCATTTCCCGCTCGCGCGAATACGAAGCCGACGCCACGGGGGCGCGCATCACCGGCAATCCCCAGGGTCTTGCCCGCGCTCTCGACAAGATTGACAAGTGGTCAAAGCGCATTCCCATGCAGGTCGCGCCCTCCATGGCGCACCTTTACATCCTTCAGCCACTCACCAATGGTGCAGTGTTTTCCAGTCTTTTCTCCACGCATCCCCCGATTCGCAAGCGCATTGAACGCCTCATCGGTCGCGACTTCGTTTAAGCGGAGCCGATGCACATCAAAATGACCCAACACCAGCCGTCGGCCGCGCTTGCCTGAGCGCATCGAAACACGTTACGATGGAAGAGTTCTCCCGGCATGCGGTGCCAATGGACGCGGATAATCCCAGGCGCAGCAGGCGCTCAGG
>JARLGN010000235.1 GCA_031292775.1 Acidobacteriota bacterium
CACGAACTCACCCCAGCAGCGATTCACCGGTCAATACACCACTCCCTTTGGCATGAACTGGGAAGGTGAAGTGGAGGGCACCTTTGAGGTCTTGGGCGCCTTGATCGACTACTACCGTTATACCGGCGATGAACGCGTTCTGAAGGCCGTCATCAAGGCGGCGGACTTGACGCTGGAGAAAACGCGAGGGAGGGAATTGTGGGGCAATGCCGGCTGGCCCGCGCCGCTTGGCATGATTGAGCTCTATCGCATCACTCACGACAAACGATATTTGAATCGGGCGCAACTGATGATCGACGCATGCTTGAAAGGCGATCCCACCACCGGTGTCGGACTGCCGGTGTTGACCATGAAGGAAGGCGACCGCCTGGATGGACACTCCGCCGCGATCGGGGAATTATTATTGGAGATGGCGGAAATCTCCCAGGTAGCCGGGGATCCCGACATGTTGGCCAAGGCGCGGACCCTTAGCGGTCATATTGAACGCTACGCCACGCAAATTCATGGCGCGCCCACCGGCAACGCGGAGATGTTGGTGGCGGCGAGCCCTCGCGCCAATACCGAGATGTGCGACATCGTCTGGTATGGCATGGCGTGGGTGGAGATGCTGAAGGCCACCGGCGAAGCGCATTACGCCGACCTTGCGGAAAAGGCGGCTTTGAATGCCTTGCCCGGACAGCGCAGCAAAGATGGCGCGGTCTCCCCTTACTTCTCGCGCCCCAACCAGCTTTTTGCCACGCGGGGCAGCGGCAGCGGAACAGTCTACGGGGCCCGCGTCTTTGTTGAGTGCTGCCACGCCAACGGCGGCCGTCTGCTTCCCTACGTGGCGGAGAACACTGTTCTGCGAACGCCGGAAGGTGATTTCGCGGTCCCCTTCTACAACACGTCGAGCTTTACCAGCGCATCATCGAAAGCAGGGAAGGTGACGATCGAGCAGCAAACCGACTACCCGTTTTCCGACACCATTAAGATCACCGTTCGGGCGGAGCGGCCCACTGCTTTTTCGGTGCGCTTGCGGGTGCCGGCGTGGTGCCGCGCGGCGCATGTCAGGGTGAATGGCAAAGAGATTCCCGTGGATGCCCGCGAGTCCTGGATTGATCTGAACCGCACATGGGGAGCAAGCGATGTTATCGAATTGAGGCTGCCTATGGAAACGCGCGTGACCATTGATTACGAGGGCTTGGCGGTGGTCGAGCGGGGGCCGCTGGTCTACACGCTGCCGGTGGAGGGTCGCAGAATCAAGGTGGATCAGTGGGGATCGTTCGAAAAACTGGTTACGGCAGAGAGTAAGTGGAATTACGCGCTGGTAATCGACAAATCGAACCCGGCAAAGTCTTTCACTTTTCATGAACTCAAGGTCCCGGCCAACGCTTGCGTGTGGGAAAATCCCAGGGTCGCGTTGGATGTGGATGCCGTACGCGTGCCAGAATGGAAATTCGATAAGGACCCCGCGTTGCTGATTCCCAACATCACAGAGAATGTACCCGAACCGCTGGTCCCTGCGTCGCCAGTGAAGGCAACAGGGCCAAGGGAAAGGGTTCGCCTGGTACCCTACGGCTGCACCATCCTGCGCATGACACAGCTTCCCGTTGTGAATCAGGATCGAGATTAACGGATCCAAGGAGGGTGATTACGACTAACTGTCGTTCTTTGCCGCTCAGATGTGGTACGTTTGTCGTCCGCAATCCTTTCAATCGCTGAATTTTGCGGCACTTGAACTGCATTAGATACATCTGAGGCAGGGAAAAACCGACTGGGAGTCATAAAGTTCCCTTTGTCCGTTAACAACTATGCGCATTTTGCCCCAATCTGATCCCGCAAAGAGACTTATTGTGCATTCACAACCCGCTATGAGACAGCCAAAATGCCCGATTAGCGAACAGAGGAAGAGCCGAAGTTTTGCGATGTCATGCCTCTTCGTAGCCCTGATGCTCCTGTCAAGCAAATCTTTGCCACTCCTCGCTGCGGAAGACTGTCTTTCCTGCCACGCGCCGGAAACTGGAATGGTGAATTCCCAGGGAAAAGCCATCACGGTGAATCCCAACTCCCTGGCGCATAGTGTTCACAAAGACCTGGGTTGTGTGGATTGCCACGCCGGGGCTGCCAAGAGTGGACACACGGCGAAGACGGCGTCGGCTTCCTGCATTGCCTGTCATGCGGACGAGGGTGAGAAGCTCAGCGCCAGCGCGCACGCCATGCTGGGTGATCCCAAGGACAGTTCCACGTGCATTGCCTGCCATGGAACCCATGATGTGGTCGATCCCGCCACGCGCGGTGTGCAGTTCTGCGCCACCTGCCATGCCAAGGAAGTGAGTCAATACAATTCGAGCATTCACGGCCGGGCGCACGCCAAATTCAACGGCGACGCGCCGACCTGCCAAAGTTGCCACGGCACGGCGCACGAAGTAGTGGAAGCGAGCAACGCCAAATCACCGGTGAGCAAAGCGAATCTGCCGGATACCTGCGGCAAGTGCCATTCCAATCCCGCGCTCGCCGTCAAATACATGTTCAACGTGGCGCTGCCTGTGGAAGCTTACAAGCAGAGCGTCCATGGCCGCGCCATCCAGGCGGGAAACCTGAAAGCCGCGTCGTGCAACGACTGCCATGGCGTACACGACATCCTCTCCGCCTCCAATCCGCATTCAAAAATCTGGAAGCAGAACGTGGCCGCCACCTGCGCGCAGTGCCATAAGAATGTTTTCGATGTCTACCGCGAGAGCATCCATGGGAAGGCAGTGGCCGCCGGAGTTCTGGATGCCGCTACCTGCACGGACTGCCACGGCGAGCACCGTATACTGGCGCCGGGAAATCCCGAATCCACAGTTTCTCTGGCCAATGTTTCGCAAGTCACCTGTTCGCGCTGCCATGCCAACACGCAGTTGATGGCGCGCTTCAATGTGCCAGCTTCGCGCGTTCCCACCTACGAGGACAGCTACCACGGCCTGGCATCGAACTCCGGGCAGCAAACGGTAGCCAATTGCGCCAGTTGCCATGGCGTGCACAACATTTTTGCGTCCAGCGATCCGCGGTCCACAGTGAACAAGGCGAACCTGGGCAAGACCTGTGGCAAGTGCCATCCTGACGCCGGACAGCGCTTCACCATTGGCACCGTGCACACTCTGCCCACCAGCACGGCCGGGGGACGGGCATTGAGTTTCGTGAAAGCCTTCTACCTGTTGGCCATTCCCTTCATTCTCGGGTTCATGGTGCTGCACAACTTATTGGATTGGTGGCGCAAGGCGCGGCGCATCCTGGAGCAGTACCGCGTGGGCCACGGGCAAGTGCGCTTGACTCTGAATGAGCGCACACAGCACGTACTATTGCTGGTCAGTTTTATCACCCTGGTTGTCACTGGCTTCGCCTTGAAGTACCCGCACTCATTCTGGGCGGAACCGATAGTGCAGTGGGAGAAGAATTTCCCCTTGCGGGGTTGGCTGCATCGCATTGCGGGCGTAGTGTTGATCGGCGGTTCCGTTTACCACGTGATTTATCTGCTGATTCAACGTGATGGACGGCGCTGGATGAAGGCCATGCTTCCCCGCGCTCGGGATGTGCAAGAGGCCGTGCAAACAGTGGGCTATAACATTGGCTATCGCCCTACACTGCCGCGTTACGCGCGCTTCAATTACATGGAGAAGGCGGAATACTGGGCGCTGGTATGGGGCACCATCGTGATGGCGGCCACCGGCATCCTGCTATGGGCGCACGACTGGGTGCTCGCTTACCTGCCTTACCCCATGTCCGTACTGGACGTGACCACCGCAGTGCACTTTTACGAGGCCATCCTGGCGACGTTCTCCATCCTGATTTGGCATTTCTATTTTGTGATTTTCGACCCCGAGGTCTACCCGCTTAAGTGGACAGTGCTCACGGGCCGCGCGCCAGAACATGAGGTACGCGAAGAAGAAGAGGAAGAGATCGTTCCACCACCTCCCGAGGCAGCGGCACCTCCTGTAGGCAGCGCGGGCCAAACCCCGTCTTCACCCAACCCGGGAGCTGCAGGCGAGCCGACGGCGAAATCCGAGCCGCCTTCACCCGAGCCCACAACCGGCGACTCGGCGGGCGGCGCGGCTCTACCGGGCGACAATCCTTTCCGGCCTAACTGACGGGGTGCCCCATAAAGCGGGTTCTCCAAAGCCACCGTGTTGGATACAGGGCGAATAGCCGCTATTCCCTCAGAATCCCCTGTATCTCGTTCGCTGCGAGATGGTCATTTTGTCTTAGCCCTTATCTGCTATCAGAATCCGGTTTCGTATGATCCCCTTCCGATTTCGGGCTTTGTGGCGGGGCTGGAACGGGACCTCCACGCTACCCCCGCCTCTCACTTCTATGACGTCTCCCCCAAAGACGGGGTGGGTTGGAAATCTGGGGCCCATGTGTTAAATTGCTAGTGTCGCTTTTGGAAATGATCGGCTCCCATTGCGTTCGGAAAGGAACGTAACAATATCTCCCGTAAGGATGTCACGCGTTCTGCTGGAAGCCATCAGTTTTACGCAGATTTCCCGTGATGTCAGTCCCCAAGGTTATCGA
>JARLGN010000236.1 GCA_031292775.1 Acidobacteriota bacterium
CGCCGGTGACGTGCAAGCTGCTCCGGTGAATCCGCACACCACCGCAGTAACCCTGTTCAACTGGAATCTCGATCCGCCGGAGGAGGGCGGAGTGGTGATCTACGACGACAATGTGTTACGGCCCGATTTTATGCCGGGCTGGGCGGCGGGCGGCGAACCCTACTACACGGTGGCGTGGAGCTCTTCGGATCAATTTCTGGCTGCGGCAGGAGCCGCTGGGCCATTGTATGAGCTTCAGATAAGCCCGTCGGGCGCGGCACTCCTTGGTACGGGAAGCGACAACTCATTCAACTCCTGGTATGCCGAGCTTCACTCGGACTTTGGTACCGGGCTGATTTACAGCGATGACGGCAATGTCGCGGACCCAACTACGCAGGCGACGGTTGGAACTTACAACGCCTCGGGCTTTGTCGCTCCCGATTCCTCGTTGAATCGCGTATTCATCCTCGGGCAAACCGCGGCGCAGGCCAACACCAACAACTACACCATCGAATCGTTCGATGAGAAGGCCTACACCCCCGTGTCTTCCATCGCGATCAATAACCTGCAGGGCTCTCCCATAGCGTTTTGCCGCTGGGGAACCTCGGGCCTTGCCGTCTTGATGCTGACAGACCCCGAAAGCGGCTTACCCGGCATGCTCTACCTGGTTCAGGATGCGACTTTTGTCAGCGGCGCACCAAAGGCTGCCTTCCAACCTTCCACCGCACATGAACTGGTGCAGCAGCGGTGGAAACGTATCACTAAGGCCGACATCGCGAAGATGATGCGAGCTAGAAGCGCAGGACGGCTTCCTTAACGCATGGACTGATGCCACCCGGGGGGTGGGCGGGTTTATCCCGCCACCTCACAACCGCGAGCGGAAGGAGCGGTAATCCGCCGTGGCGGAATCGTGCCGCGAAGAAAACACTCACCACAGAGCGAACAGAGACCACAGAGAAAACCGCTTCCGTCGTAAGGGCAGGGATCACGCGTACTCGTTCGCGGACCGATCGTTTCGTCTCCGCCTTTTCTCCGTGACCTCTCCCAACCGGTGATGGATTATTTGTGGTCGCCCGAATCCACCCGATTGAATGGCAGCTTCGTTGGCGCTGCTCTTCCTAACCACACCAAGTACCCATATGTGTCACCTGTAATTGACATTTCCTGTCACACATTCAGGTGAACGTGTCTATGACCCGGGGGATACTAACTAAAGGCCGTGCTCCGGGCGCAGCTATATCTGGCCAAAATACTCTTCCTCGCCGACGCTGACCGGATGTTCCGGCGCAATAACCAACATTGCTCGGCAGAACCGGGCCCATTGGAACGGATTTCGCCATCGACGCCAAGAGGAGCGAAGACCTCGCCCAATGGCACGAAAGGTGCACCAACGAGTCTCCTGAGACGTTTCTTTCAATTCAAATTCATCCGCTCGGCCTAAATGCGTAGAGCGGGAGCCGTCCATGACCAAGTGGTGGAGCCAGCCCTTTTGGGGGTAATGAGGTTCCCGGCCCCGCCGTGCCGTCGGAGAACCTTGCGCTACTCCAGCAGCGTCAGGAAATGAGGCAACACCATGATGCAGAGCATCGTGACATACACCGTGGCAGACGGAGAAGCAAGGGTGAAGAAGCAGCCAAGGTTGATGTAGGTTTTCTTGACTGGGCACCAGGCCAAGTAGCGAAGGAGGAGCAATGCCGAGGGACATAATAAAAGTAGGCAAGCAAGGCGTCAGGATTGGCGACAGAGTAGTCACCGTAAAGAAGAAGGGGATCGTTTACCTGCTGATCGACCTCTCGGACAGCATGAACATGTTCGTGGGAACGAAGGAAGAACTGAGCCTGCTGAAGGGTACCCGTCAGGTCAGCCCCGATGGGTTCACCGGGATTCGCGTGGACAACAGCGAGCATACCAGCAGGCTCAAGACCAAGCTCGACGTTGCAATGGCCGGCATGAAAGGGTTCGTGGACAGGGCGTTGGCAACCAAGATGGTCGGGATCATCCTCTTTGGCTCGTCTGCGGTGCTGCACCACACCGCTTCCTACGACCAGGCGGCCCTGCGCCAAGCCATTGCCTCGGTGGAGCACCACCCGCTGAGAGGGGGGGGCACCAACCTGTCGGACGCGCTACAGATCCTGACCAAGATTGAGGGCACGGAAACCGCGGTCGTTGTCACCGACGGGAAGCCGAACAACACGACGAGGGCGTTGGAGTTGGGAAAAGTCCTGAAAGAGAAAGGAACGGACATCCTGGTCATCGGTACCGAGGACGCCGACTGGCTGTTCCTGAGCAGTTTGAGGTCAAGGCCCGACCTCTCCGTGCGCACCTCGAACGAAGGGCTGGGGAAGGCAATCACGGATGCCTGTAGATTATTGAACTAATGATTACCCACGACGAGGTACTGGGGATAAAAAGGAACGCCACCAGCAAGGAAATAAGGGAGGCTCGCAAAAAGCTGGCCCTATGCCTGCACCCGGACAAGAACGTCGGGGTGAATGAGATGGTGCGGCGCCTCGTGGAGGAAAGATTCCTGGAAGTACAGGAAGCGTATGAAACCCTGTCGGATGATGCCAGAAGAAGCGAGTACGACGTGGCCCTGGCGGCACTGCGCTCCGAAGGCGAGTATTACATACCCGTCGCTCCGCGCCCCGCCGCTGCGCCCCCCACAGTGAAACGGAAGGGGCCAGCAAGGTGCGACAAGTGCCAGACGATAGTCGGCGAGCCGATGCACTATATCTGCGAAAACTGCCGCAGGAAAATAGCGGCCCTGGAAAAGGAGGTGAAGGCACGCAGGCAGTTTGGCGTTACGGCGTGCAGGTTGTGCGGCTCCAATCCATTGGCAAAGTCACCGCTGTCCGGCGTGTGCTTGAAGTGTTGGGGGAACATAGCCATCTTAGTAAACGAGCAATATGCAGACCGCCCCTTGGTGCTGTGCCCCTGGTGCGGACGGAAGAGGGGAGCAGGGTTTTACTGCCCAGGTTGCGGCCTAGATTCGACCGGCGGCGGGACCTCGCGGTCGCGGAACCATAGCGTTGCAGACATGTGGAAGCCCGCAGCGGGCTGGTCAATTGCCTACCTGGCACTATCGCTGGCAACTGGCTACTGGAAAGCGTATTTTTTCATCGCCCTGGCGCTTCTTGCATTCTATTTGTTCATCAAGAAGGCGGTCCAGTAACGTGCTGAGGTTGGGGCAGCAGCGCGTCATCAAGAAGCCGTGAGAGGAGACGGAAACGGTACTGACACCCTTTCCCCCCAAAAACGGTACCCGACAGCGTTCTCCCCCTCCGGAGAACTCGTTAGCATCATTTGAATGCACCTTCGTATCGCACCTCCACAGCGGACGGGACGCCTGCGGCACGACGTGGGCCCGCCAGACAAGATGCCGCTTGCGATGCGGGCGAAATGTCTCTGCAACCTTTCGATTTCGGGAACAAACTAACAGACCAGGTTGTCAAAGCTTATGGCAGGAGTATACTCGCGCCGTTGAACTGAACTTTGACGGTGCGAGCCGTGGTCAATCCGAGGTGCTGCATGAACTCTCGACCCGTATCCCGGTACAAGACACCGCGCTACCCCACCCGCCTGGAAGTGCTGGCCGACCACACGCTGCTGGAAAAGCATCTGCCACCCGCATGGAAATCGTGTGCGGAGATGGCAGGGGTGGTCACGCTGCTGCTGGCCGCCAACAATTGCACGGGCTATTCCCAGGAGGACATAAGGGCCGTGACCGGCAAACCCGCCGTGGTGGCTCCGATCTTTGCGCACGGAGAGGGCCGCGGTGCAACGGGTTGCGTGGTCGTCAACCCGCCCGTCTTTCTTTCTGAGCAGGATGCCATGCAAGTGATTCGGGAGCAATTGGGCAAAGCTGGAGTTACCCTTTCCGCGAGTCACGTGGCCCTGCAAGACGTGGTGATCCCGCAATTCAGACAAGAGTTCTCCCAGCCCGGCTGGAACCCGAAGATCGTGCCTACGGGTGATGCGAAGGTTTTCTTCTTGGACGCCCTGGATACAAGGAAAAGAGTGGGAGTTGAATACGTCTCCTACGGCCATTACTTCGACCTGGGCGGCGAACAGTCTGGATCCACGGTTCAGGATTACGACTTCAAAAGAATTGCGGCGGGAGTGGACAAAGCCGTGGCCAAAAGTCACAACCTATATTTTGGCGCTTTTTATGACCCGGTAAGCCCGTCGCGGGGGGACGTAGAAAAGTGGGACCGACTCCGCACCTTGTATGACGAACGCAATAAGCTGAAAGACCCACAGGCTGCCGCCCAAAAGGATGCGGAAATCAAACGCCTTCGAGACGAGGTTAATGCCGAGGAGGCGGAAGCGCGGCGCCCAATTGATGCGCTGTACAGCGAACGCAGTAAGCTGAAGGACCCCGCTCAAATTGCCCAGAAGGATGCGGAGATTCGCCGCGCGTATGACAGGATGCTCGCCCCGGCACGCGCGAAATCACGTGAGCTGCTGGAACAGCAGGTAAAAGACTTCATCGACTGGCTGAAAGGCCAGGGCGTGATTTAACCATGCACTTCACCCTGCATCTCACCTCCGCCTGCAACATGAATTGTTCCTACTGCTATTCCCCGCCCCGCCCGGGCGCAGCCATGTCAGAAGAAACCGGACGCAAGGCAATGCGGCTGGGGGTAAAGCTCTCCGGCGAATCCTGTGGCATCGTTTTCTTTGGCGGCGAGCCGCTGCTTCACCAGGACCTGATCCGCAAATTGGTGGCTTATGGCCGGGAGCTGGAGCGCGAGCAGGCCGGGCGCTTCCATTTCAAGCTCACCACCAACGGCCTGCTGCTGGACGAAGACTTCCTGGATTTCTCACTGCGCGAAGATGTGCTGGTGGCAATGAGCTTTGACGGAATCCGCCCGGCCCACGACCGGCACCGGCGCCTGCCCGATGGCCAACCCACGTTCGACCAGCTTTACCCTCGCCTCAAGCTGCTGCTGAGCATGCGGCCCTACGCCAGCATCATGATGGTCGTGAATCCCGACACGGCGCAGTATCTCTCGGATTCAGTAAGCTTCCTGCTGGATCAGGGATGCCGCTACGTGCTCGTGTCGCTCAACTACGCGGCCGACTGGCAGGAATCCGAATTCCGCGCCCTGTCGAAGCAGTGTGAAAAGCTGGCGGGCCACTATGTGAAGTGGATTCAGGAAGGCCGGAAGTTTTATCTGAGCCCGTTCGAAGTGAAGCTCTCATCCCATATCAACCAGCATTGCTTCCACAAAGAACGCTGCGAACTGGCCCAGCGGCAAATCTCCGTCGATCCCCAGGGTTACTTGTATCCCTGCGTGCAGTTTGCCAAAGCCGGGCCGTCCAGCGAGTGGTGCATCGGCAACGTCGACGCGGGCATCGACGAACCCGCACGGCAACGGATTTATCAACGCTCTTCCCAGGAAAAGACCTTCTGCCAGAGTTGCGCCATTCGCGAGCGCTGCAACAACACCTGTGGGTGCCTGAATTGGCAGACCACGGGCGCGCTCGACCAGGTTTCGCCCGTGTTGTGCCGCTACGAACAAATGCTGGTTCCTCTGGCGGATGAAATCGGCCGGGCACTCTATAAGAAACGCAACCCGATGTTTCTGCACAAACACTACAACGCCGCCTA
>JARLGN010000237.1 GCA_031292775.1 Acidobacteriota bacterium
AAACGCCTCCCGCGCCCCTTTGTTATCAGGATGCTGTCAGCTTTAGAGGTTTGCCGCAGGGAACTTGCAGGGGACACAAAGTCGCCATGCAATTCGAGGGTCCAAGCGGATAATTTTCGCCTTGGGCAAGCCACCCTCCGGGCCTGCTCCGCGTGGGGAATGGGGTCTGGCAAAAGTCGTCATAAATTTCCGCTCCCTTGTTTCGATGTTCCCCCGGCTTCCGGCAAGCGTTTCATAGCCCGTAATTGTAGCCTATACATAACTATTTGTCAAGATGAAAACATGCCTGGCGTGGGAAGGGTGCCGCGCGAGTCGTTTTTCCGTCCGTAAGTGAGATTCCTTCATCTTCTCCACCCAATCTGCCGATAACGATACGGGGGAGTGTGGGCTGCGGGGGATGGAGAAGATCTTATGCCCACCGCGTGCAATGATGTGCAACTTCTCCTGGCCGTTTAAGGGACGCAAAGTTGAGCCAGCGCGACGCGCCTTGGAGTGCGGGAGCAGCAGCTACCGCCTTCCCCCTGAGGTTCATACGGGAACAGTGCAAAAGCCTGGACCATAAAGGCAAGATTCCCTCATCATCCTCTCCCCATCTGCCGATAACGATACGGGGAAGTGTGAGCTGCGAAGTCTTGAAGAGGTTCACTACGGAGCGCACAGAGACCACAGAGAAAACGGCTCCTGTGGCAGGGCGTACGGTTTCCTATGACGATTGCACAAGATGGTGACTGCCGGATGTAGCGCCGGCATCTTGCCGGCACCGGAAAATGCCGCCAGGATGGCGGCATCAGGGAGATGGGGCTATCACCATATTCTGGAAGAAGCCGCTGGTATGTTGACCCACAGTTTTTGGGCCCGCTTGTTTTCTCCGTGACCTCTGTGCGCTCCGTGGTGAATTCGTCTATTTTGAATTGCGGTTGGTGGCAGCGCTGAGGAATGATGGCATTGCCAGGGCCGCAAAGGGGTTGGAGGAAAACCTTGACGCGCGCTGCGATACAGAAAGACGGAGGATCCTCGCGCCGGGACGCAGAGGCGCAAGAGAAAACATGAAAATGAAGAGGGAAGAGACTGAGCCGGATGAAGGGACCTGATTCCCTCCTGTTCTTTTGTTCTTCCTTCTCTGCGCCTCTGCGTCCCGGCGCGAGAATGCTCTTTGTAAGGATTTGCCGCTGTGACTGAGACAGTTGTCAGTTATCAGTCATCAGTTTTCAGTGACAGCGGAAAATCCGGGCCGCTTTTACTGATGACTGACGACTGATTACCGATGACTTTCGTCGACCCCCAACTTGCGTTAAGTCTTTTGCGCCGCTTCCGGCCGATCCGCCAATTGGGAGCGGGCGGCATGGGTGCCGTCTACCTCGCCGAGCAGATCGCGGTGGGCAACCGTCCGGTGGCGCTGTAAAGGCTCCTGAACTGAAAGGGTTTTACCTTTTCTCCTTGCTCGCCACTTGTCACTTGTCACTGCCCTTGAGGAATCCGGCCAGGCCGACGGCGGCACGCCCTACATCGCCATGGAATTTCTGGAAGGTGAATCCCTCCGGCAGGCCCTCAAGTGGCGGGGTGCTCCAGGAAACCGAACGGAAAGCCACGGAATAGGCAAGCTCGGTCGCAATTGCAGCCGGGCCTTTTGCTTTGGTAGCGCGGAGTTGTTCTTGAACTCCGCGGCTTGTATTCTCGGGACCCGGAGTAGAGCCGCAGGCCTTGAAAAACAGGTCTCCGCTTGTATCTACCTGCTACATAACAGGGTAATGCAAGAAGCTTGGTATTCTGTGCAGTAGAAGCAGACCGGGTTCTGCCGAACCTGTTATGCAGGCCGCGCCGGCTGATCTTTAAGTAGCATGGCTCCAATCGCTTCAATAATCCGTTGAGAAATATCCTCTAGGGCGACGGTCCCACGAGTCCAACTGTCATGCCGACTTCCGAGAAGCTGGCAGATCCCCGAGATGAGCAAGTTGAACGCAAGCTCACGGTCATAATTCGGCGCAATCTCCTGCTGCCCGAATAGCTGGCGTATTTGTTCTAGAGCACGCGCACGGCCGTCCGCCAAAGCCTCCAGAGTTTCTGACGGCATAGCAGGAAGCCGAAGAAGGAGTTGCACAGTAGCAGGGCGCCGTTCCAAGGCTTTCACATAGGCCTGAATGCACAGGATGAAGCGTTCGCGCGGCGATCGTGATCCAATCTCTTCGCCACACAGATGACGCAATTCCTCGGCGCCTGGCATGAACTCGTCACTGGCGGCAAACGCCGCGATAAGACCAGGCAGGCCGCCGAAGTACCTGTAGACGAGGGCTTTGTTGACGCGTGCGCGAGTTGCTACTGCCTCGACCGTCAGACGCCTATTTTTCAGCAACTCCGCCTGCAACGCCCTCAGCAAGGCGTGGTGGGTCCGTGCTCTCTGTTTTGCTTTCTGGCTCATGTTTGGTATAGTATCGGTACCGTTACCGTTACGCAATAGCGCGATGTATTTTTTGCGAAGGAGCTTCTATGCATGATCGGTTCTTGATCCTCGGTTCATCTGGCCTCGTGGGCAGCCATGTGTTCCGCAGGCTGCTGGCAGAAGGATATGACGCCGTCGGCGCATCGCGCCATAAGACGGGGGACCCTTGGGTGCACTTTGATCTTCTCAACCCACGCACACATGCCTCAGCGCTGGCAGGCATTACCACTGTGATGCTCATCTCCCGCCCGGGAGACGAAGAAGCGCACCTCTACGCCGAGCCGTTCATTTCCTCCATGGTCACCGCTGGCGTCAAACGCGTTGCCGATCTCTCGGCTCTGGGGGCGACCAAGCGGCCGGAGTTCTCCATCAGGAAAGTGGAACTGCTCGTCGAAACCTCTGGCCTAGAGTGGACCCATGTCAGGCCCAATTTCTTCATGCAGGTTCTTGCCCGCCCGCCTCTTTCCACGGAGATTGCAACGCGTCGAACCCTGAGCCTTCCATTGGGAAGCGCCAAGGTGGCATACGTCGATGCGCGTGACGTCGCGGCCACTTTGTTCTTAGCATTGACCGACCGAGCGCTGGCTGGCCAAGCAATTGAGCTCAACGGTCCTGAGGCAGTCACTCACGACGAGGTAGTGAGCCGCATATCGCAGCGCATCAGAGAAACGGTTCGCTATGTCGACATCTCCGAGGAGTCTACTCGTGCGCTGCTACTGGCGCGCGGTTTTCCCGCGCCACTGGTCGAACGTGTGCTTGGTTTCTATGCTCTTTGCCGGCAAGGCTTCTGCTCTTCCCCCGATACAAAGGTTGCTCAGCTTCTGTGCCGCCCGCTGGGCAGTTTGGACGCCTTTATTGAAGCAAACCTCAAGTCTTGGCAGGCCACAAACGGGTAGCGGCTGCCCACGGCCAGCACAACCCTTACCGTGGAGTTCTCGTGCCTGATGCCCTTGGTATCTCACGACTTTTTCATGAGCGCTTTTTCCACCGCTTGCGGGTTTCTATCCATCACCGTCAAGCAGGCGCGCACCGCGCTTTCCGGTCGCCTGCGCTCTTGCTCCCATTCCTTGAATGAGCGAGCGTAGCGCAGACCGCCGTTTTTGCGGTCTGCGGTTCTTCTTTGGTTCACGCTCCCGAACCCGAGGGTAGGCTGGTATTTTTGAGATTTGTGGTTTTTCCTGCGGAAGAACCGCGGACCCCAAAGACGAGGGTCCGCGCTACACGAACACCTTCGCGGGTGGCCGACAGGGGCGCCCTACGAACTAGGGTAACCTCTCTGTCACCGAGTCCCATCCGTGGCCGGCTCGGGGTTCTTGACGGTCGCCGACATAGAATGCGATGTCGGTGACCTCCACGCTTATGCGCTGCCCTGATCAACCCCATGCTTAACCTCGCCCCTCCTCAACTTCGTGTTCAACTTCGTTGCCATGCGGAGGATTTTCCCGTATCCTGAGGGTGAGGAACGCGAGAGGCGGGACGATATGCCAATTCAGCTCACACCAGAGCAAGAGCGGCGAGTTCAGGACGTCATAAGCCGAGGCGCCTACGAGTCGGTCGAGGAAGTTGTGGATGCGGCCTTGGCCGCCGTGGAACAGCGCACCGTTCCGGGGTTTGCGGGGACACAGGAAGAACTGGACGCCCTGCTGGCGGAAGGCTTGGTATCAAAGGAACTGACCGAAGACGAATTCTGGGGTTCTGTAAACGCACAAACGGCCCTGCTTGCCGAGCATAAAACGGGCCCGCGTTCGTGAAGGTTTCCTACCGGCAAGCCGCTAGCGACGACGTGGTGCGCCAGTTTCGCTATTACCTCCTTACCCTGAATCTTCCCGACGTGGCCGTTCGCTTCCGAACGGCTGTCCGGCAAACCGTTCAATCGTTGCAACAGCACCCCTTGGTGGGTCCGCGCTATCGTTCCAGCAACCCCCAGCTTCCAACTCTTCGCACCTGGGCAGTTGCGGGATTTGAGGCCATTCGAATTTATTACCTGGTGGATGAAGATACCCTCCGCATCATTCGCATTCTGCACGGCAAGCGCGATGTTAAACACATTCTTGAAGGTGAGATAGGGGGTTGAGGCCACGCGGCTGGCGCCCCACGAACTCAGGCAACATCTCTGTCACTGCGTCCAATCCGTGACCGGCTCTGGCTTCTGGGTAGCACAGGCACTCCTGCCTGTGGCTGGGGCTGGTGCATTCCATGCGTAGGACACAGGCAGGAGTGCCTGTGCCACCTGCTTCCTCACGCCACCACCAATTCCACGCCGCACTTTTCCAGTAATTTCTCAAAGCGCGGGGGCAAATCCTGGTCGGTAACGATGGTATCCACGCTTTCGAGGGTGGTGAGTTGAGCCATGGCCTGGCGGCCGAATTTCGAGTTGTCCGCCACCACGATGATGCGCCGGGAAACTTCAATCATCTTGCGTTCCGAGCCCACCACCAGCGTGTTGGTGTTGCTCAGGCCCGTTTCGGTGATGCCGCCGATCCCCATGACCAGGACGTCCGCCGCCACGCGGGTGAGCGTCTCTTCGCAGATGGGCCCCAAAAGCACACCCAGACGTGGGTAAAGGTACCCACCTGTCAGCGTTAGCTCCACGCTCTTGGAGTCATAGAAGATCTGGCCGATGGGAATGGAATTGGTAATGACTTGCAGGGAGTGTCCCTGGAGATGGCGCGCCACTTCCGCCACCGTCGATCCGCCGTCCAAGATAAGGGTTTGACCTTCTTCCAGCAGCGCCGCCGCAGCCTTGCCGATGCGCTGTTTCTCTTCGCGCGCGTGATTTGCCGCCCACGCCATGCTGCGCGGCTCTTCCCGAACCTGCAGGGAAACGGCGCCCCCCCGGACCCGGCGAATCAGTCCCTGCTGCTCCAGCTCCATCAAGTCGCGGCGAACGCTGGATTCTGAGGTCCCCAGCTTTTCGGCCAACTCGGCAGCGTCAATAAACTCCTGGGTGCGTATGAAATTCTGGATCTTAATATGGCGTTCAGCAGCTTTCATGAAGGCAGGATAGCATAATCTGGAGGATAATAGAACAATTTTGGATGAAATTGAAACATTCTGAATACCTACCGGAAGGGGCATTGCACGTCTATTCATCCTATCTCTTATAGGTGTGTGAAATGACTCTGGGAATAGATCGCGCGGTGGTGGAATCGGTGGTTCGGGAGATCGTCCTGAAGCATATGGGTTCCTGTCCCGGTAAAACGACCGATTCGGGAAAAGCCTCCCGGCTGGTGGTGAATGCGTCGGCGCGGCACATGCACGTCAGCCAGCAAGACCTGGATGTCCTATATGGTCCCGGGCATCAGTTGAAGCCCATGCGCCCGCTTTATCAACACGGCACCTTTGCCGCGGAAGAGACGGTGGTGCTTATCGGACCGCGCGGGCGCTCGATTTCCAACCTCCGCATTCTGGGTCCGCTCCGCTCCGCCTCGCAGATTGAACTGGCCTTTACCGACGC
>JARLGN010000238.1 GCA_031292775.1 Acidobacteriota bacterium
GCCGTGGTCCCAATCACGCCCAGGCGCCAGAACGAGTGGCGGTACATGATCTGCCACAAGAACTCGATGCGCGTGGGGTCCCGGCCCATCACCAAGGGTTTGAAGTCCTCCACGCAGCCGACGACGGCGCGCGTCTTCCACTCCAGCGTTCCTTCGCCCCAACCGTAAAGGCCGGGCACGTCGGTCTCAACTTTAACGAATACCCAGTTGCGCAACTGCGCGTTGACGACCAGCGTTTTGATATCGGTGATCTTCATCGAAGCTTATTCTCCGTAGATCAAGCAGCAGCGGAATATCAGAGATAGCGGGGAAAGTAAAGCAGCAATCGCAAGACAGAGCGCTCGCGGATACATGCTGCATGCTTCGGAGTAAATGTGCATGGATCATAATTTGCCCGCCAAGGTTAAAAGCAGGCGTAGAATAGGCATGAATCTTCCCGGGGAGTAAAGCCGCATGGTGAAATTCCTGCTTTGGTGCATCCTTCTTTTCCTCTGTTGGCCGCTGGCGCTACTGGCGCTGATACTTTATCCACTGGTTTGGATTCTGACGCTGCCATTCCGGCTGGTGGGAATCGCCGTGGGTGGGGTATTTGATTTGCTTTGGGCCATCATTACTCTGCCGGCGCGGATTCTCCGCGGACCTCATCACGCCTGAAGTCCATCAGCGAAGAGATGGCCGCGCCGGCTGGGAAGTCCCCATTCCAACTAAGGTTGTTTCCTGGGTGCGGGAGGCCGTGGCAGAGTTTTCAACTGCATCTTTGCCGCCCGAAACGCCAGGCTATCTTTTTCAAGCCCTGTCGGGGGGGGATTCTGTTCAAGTTCTGCGCGGAGCGCCGCCACCCGCTCACCCGGCAGAGGATGGTTCATCAGAAGGCCCTCCACCAGCGTGGGGTTTCCGGTAAATTTACTAAGGCGGGCCAGGGCAGAGACCAATCCTTGCGGATCATATCCGGCGCGGATGGCATTGTACATTCCGAGCATATCGGCCTCGGATTCTTCCTCGCGGCTGAATTTACGGTCGGCGAAAAGCAGGATGGGCCCGCCGTATTTCTGCATCATGTCCACCATCTCCTGGTTATCGAGCGCACCGGCCTTCTTGAGTTGATACATTCCCTGGTCGAGCCAGTAGCGGCGCGCCACATCGTTCATGCTGTGATACGCCACAATGTGGCCAACCTCATGGGCCAGGACGCCAGCCAATTCACTTTCGCTTGTTACGAAGTCCAGGAGGCCACGATGGACGTAAATGAATCCTCCGGGAAGTGAGAAGGCATTGACGGTATCCGTATTCACAATCTTGAAAGAGTATTGAATTTCGGGCCGGCGCGATGCTTGCGCCACCTTCCGTCCCAGGTTGTTCACGTAAGCCGTGAGCAGCGTCGAATCAAGAAGCACCATCTGCTTATCGGTTTCCTCGGCGGCCTTGCGGCCCATGGCCATCTCTTCCTCGTCGGTAAAGGTGTTGTAGATGGCCTTGCTGGGTGTTGGTTCCACGGCGTGCAAAGGCACACTGACGAATACGACAAGTAGAATGAGACTCGCCAGAAACATGCTCAGCGGGCGATAGAAATTCCCCAACCGCATTATGCTACCCTGCCTTTCGTACTGTCCCAGGCAACTTTCGTTCCGCGCTTCAAATCTATGTTGCCGATCCAGGAAGTTCGCGCTGCCTCGAAGCCGACGTGAATATTGGCGTTGGGAGACTTGCGCGTACGCATACAGTCCACGAAGTTGATGACGTTGTCAAGCGTTCCGTCGTATTCCGCGCGCATGAAGATTTCCGGTCCCGGGCGTAAATGCAAAGCTTCGCCGATCGTGCGAATTCATTTCCCTCGCGGGACTGGCTTGCGATCCCAGCGATGCTTGCGCAATTCCGCACGGAGGTCCGCGGGCAAAGGACCCTGCTTACTGGCGTGAAGGTTCTCCTCCACATTCTTTCTCTTACGCATTCCGGGGATGACGGTGCTGACGGTTGGATTACTCAGGATGAAGCGCAGTGCCATCTCCGGCAATGTCCCGTCGCGTGGCACGAGCACCTTCAGTGCATCGGCGCGCTCAACGCACGGCTTGAGCATCTCCGGGCCGAAGTGCGAGTTTCGCCAATCGCCCTCCGGCCATTTACTTTCGAGCGTCAGTGTGCCGGTCAGCGAGCCCTGGTCCAGCGGGCAGCGCGCGATGACGCCCACGTCCCTGGCGGCACAGGCAGGGAAAAGCTCATCCTCGGGGCTCTGTTCAAAAATGTTGTAGATGACCTGCACGGAATCAATCAGCCCCGACTGCACCGCGCGCACGCCGTTCCACGGTTCCCAGCGATTGAGGCTTATGCCGACAGCTTGAAACAGCCCCTGCCGGCGCAAGTCGTCGATCTTCCTGATCCAGCGGTCATCTTCCAGCCAGGTATCCGACCATGTGTGGAATTGAATCAGGTCGATGCTCTCCAGTCCCAAGTTCTCTAGACTGGAGTGCACATACTGTTCAATGTGGTCAGGGGGAAAGCATTCGTCGAGCGTGAACTCCGGGCGCGCTGGCCAGGCAAGGTTCTTGGGAGGAATCTTGGTGGCCACGTAGAGTTTCTTATCGGGATTCCCACGCACCAACTCTCCGAGCAGGCGTTCGCTGTGCCCATTGCCATAATTCCAGGCAGTGTCAAAGAAGTTGCAGCCCAGGTCGGCGGAATGCTGGAGGGATTGGTGGGATTCGGCGTCGCTGGAGCCAGTCCAGCTCGCCATGCCCCACATGCCATATCCAATCTCGCTTACCATCCAGCCGGTGCGTCCAAAACGACGATAGTGCATTCTCGATGATTTCCCTCGATCGGTTTCAGCAGAGCCTTAGCTTGTTTATTGAACCGTAAATGTAAGTCAAAAGGCAAAGTGCAAACGGCAAAAGTGCAATGTTACTGCGACCAGGCAGTGGGCTTCCGCACCCAACGATGCTTGCGTAATTCCGTGTGCAGATCGACTGGTAATGGTCCCATGTTGGCGGCGCGTATATTTCCGTCAACGTTCTTCAGCTTGCGCATACCGGGGATGATGGTGCTCACCGTGGGGTTATTCAGGATGAAACGCAATGCTATCTGCGGCATGTCCATGCCCGGAGGGATCAGCGGGCGCAAAGCTTCAGCATGTTCCACGCTGGCTTTGAGGTTTTCCGGGACAAAATACGTGCTGCGCCAATCATCTGCTGGCCATTGGCTCTGTAGGGTAAGACTTCCGGTAAGTGAGCCTTCGTCAAAGGGGCACCGCGCGATGATGCCCACGTCCATTGCCGAACAGGCGGGAAAAAGCTCGTCTTCGGGGTTCTGGTCAAAAATGTTATAGATCACCTGCACTGAGTCAACCAGCCCTGACTGCACCGCGCGCACGCCATTCCAGGGTTCCCAGCGATTGATGCTGATGCCTACCGCGCCGATAAGGCCGTGGTGGCGCAGGTCGTCCACTTTCTTGACCCAGCGATCATCATTTAGCCAGGAGTCCTCCCAGGTGTGGAATTGAATCAAGTCGAGCCTTTCCAGCCCGAGGTTTTCCAGAGTCAGGTGCACGTACTGGTCGATGTGATCGGGAGGGAAGCAATCTTCAAGTGTGAACTCGCGGCGGCTCGGCCACGCGAGATTCTTGGGAGGAATCTTCGAAGCGGTATAGATCTTTTTGCCGGGGTTGTTGCGGACCAACCAGCCCAGCAACTTTTCGCTGTGGCCGTCTCCATAGGCCCAGGCGGTGTCAAAAAAGTTGCACCCCAGGTCCGCGGCCTTCTGGAGGGAATCCTTTGACTCAGAGTCGTCGGAGCCCGTCCATCCCGCCATGCCCCACATGCCGTAACCGATCTCACTCACCATCCAACCGGTGCGTCCAAACCTGCGGAGATTCATGCCGATGCTTCCTTTCCGCCTCTCGTAGCGCCGTCCGGAACTTGTCCCGACAAAGCCGGGAGGGCGGCACATGTTTTGTAGGGCCGAACGGCGTTCGGCCTGTGAGTGCCGACCTCAAGGTCGGCGCTACAACCGAACGCACGTGAATCAAATGGACCGCTATTTGAGAAGCACTGCATTAGCCGAGCCAAACCGAGACTCTACCAGAAGTGCGCGTGATTTTTAAAGTCCCAGTGCATGGTTGTGGGGGGCATTCCGAAAACCTGATACGAAGTAGAGTTTGTGTGACAAATGCATTGGGCTTCGGCAGGGTCTCAGTAGGCCTTACGGTTTTTGACTCCCTCACCCGTCTCCGTCGGCTGACGGATTGATGAAAGCGCCGGTTGCGGGCCAGCCTCTCCCCCAAGGGGGCGAGGGAAGTAAATTCAAGAATTCCGAATTCCGAAACCCTGATTCCGCGTCGCGCGTCCCAAACCCCGAATCCCGAAACCCGAATCCAAAATCCAAAATCGAAAATCCAAAATCCCTACAGCGTGGGGCTGTTGTTGCCCAGCATAGCACGGCGGACGATGACAAGGGGAACTCCACCCTGCTCCATGAAACGGTCATGGAAATCCTGCAAGGTAAACTTATCGCCCATCTTTTTCTTGTAATCCTCGCGCAACTTAAGGATCTGAAGTTTGCCCAGAGTGTAGACAAGGTAAGTAGGATCAGCGGTTCCTCGTTTGGTTTCGATATCCGCGACGGCGGGAACCTGGTAGCCCTCCTTGATAAAGAACTCCCGTGCCTGGTCCATAGTCATGTTTCCGGTATGCATTTCGATTCCCACGATAAAGCGGGCATTGCGCAACAAGGCATCCTGCAATTGTCCCAGGCGCAGTTTGGGATCGCCGCCGCCATAACCCTCATCCAGCATCATCTGCTCCGTGTAATGTGCCCAGCCTTCCACATTGCTGCCGCAGAACAGCAACTTGCGCACTTTGGAGTCCAGACGTTTGACCCAGAGGAATTGAACGTAGTGACCGGGATACGCTTCGTGAATCGCGGTGCTCAGCACGGTGCCGCGATTGAAGCCTTGCATCCAATCCTCCACGTGCTGGGGTGTCCAGCCGGGTTCGGGAGTGGTTACGTTAAACATGGCTTCGGTTGCCTTGGATTCGTAAGCGCCCGGAGTATCCATGGAAGCCGTGGTGGTGGCGCGCATGAAGGGCGGCGTCTCTTCCAGTATGGGCAGGATGGGGGAAGGGATGGTGACGATCTTCCTGGCATTGATGAAGTCGCGCAGGCCCACCAGGAGATTACGGAAGGCCGGCAAAAGCTGGTCGGGGGCAGGGTGATCTCTTTCCAGTGAGGAAAGCAGTTCGCGCGGTGAAGTATTCGGGTTGATCAGGGCCGCCGTTTCCTTCAGTTTTTGCTGGTTGCGGTGAAGATCGTCATAACCGATCTGGAGAAGCTGGTCGAGGGGAATATTCACCATCTCGTCGTTGGAGAGTTTTTGCTTGAAATTCTCCGCGCCAATGCGAAATTCCCCATGCGATGACGGGAGCAGATCGTTCTGGAGGAATTTCTGGAAACTCTGCAGGGATTTCACCACGGCGGCGTTGGTTTGTTGGAACTCCGCCAGAAGGGCGGCATCCTTTACGTCCGGAAAGGCGTCGGGCACATCCTTTTGAAAGAATTCAATGATCCCCGGCATTTGTTCAATTGAAATCTCTGTGTAGACTTTCGGAGGATTGGAGAGGTTGGCGCGGGCGTTTGCGAGCACGCCCGGAATCTGCCGCTCGCGCGCGATGACGGA
>JARLGN010000239.1 GCA_031292775.1 Acidobacteriota bacterium
CGTTGATGTCGGCGTCGAAAGTGGTTTCATGGCTGATCGATTTGGGCTCTTCTTCGTACTGATATGCTTCGATATCGAGCCCACACGACTTGGTGTAGAGCCACTCGCCGAACTTTCCAAAGCGCTCCCGCAGCTTTTGCCGCCCCATCTGTTGCAAATCCCCGATAGTAATAATGCCCAGTGAGCGCAACTGCGGCTCCGTCACTTTTCCAATGCCGGGCATGCGCCGAATGGGCAGCGGCGCCAAGAACCTCCACTCGCAGCCCGGCAAAATGTAAAGAAGTCCGTGCGGCTTCGCCTGGTCGGAAGCAATTTTGGAAACGAGGTGGGAAGTGGAAAGGCCGATCGAGCAGTTCAGGTCCGTCCGCTCCTTGACGGTGCGGATCAACCGGTCGGCGCCGCGATACGCCGAACCGTGGAGCCGCTCGCACCCGGTGAAATCAAGGTAAGCCTCATCAATCGAGACCATCTCCACGATGGGACTGAATTCTTCAAAGATCCGGTGAATCTGGCGCGAATACTCGCCGTACTTGCTATGCTGGCCGCGCAGGAAAATTGCATGGGGGCAGAGCTTTTTCGCCATACCGATCGGCATGGCTGAATGCACGCCAAATTTGCGAGCCTCGTAGCTCGCCGCCGCCACCACGCCCCGGCCGTCGGGGTCTGCTCCCACAATGACCGCTTTCCCCTTGAGCGAAGGATTCTCAAGCTCCTCCACCGAAACGAAGAAGGCGTCCATGTCGACGTGGAGGATTTGACGGAGCATGGCAACCCCAAGGTTAAAGGTTAAAGGGTAAACGATAAAGGGTAAAACATCGCCTTTACCATTTACCCCTCGGTTCTTCTTTGGCGTGGCAAAGCCCATGTTACGATATGGTTGGGATGTCGGCGGCCTGGAGGCGCCGGTCGCCGGTGATGCGCTCTCCCTTGTCTCTAGCAGCTAGTAGTTTTCGCACGTTTACCAAACGGTGAATACCCGCCAAGATTCCGAATTTGCCTTAAGACACCGTTATTTTGAGGGGCACCACAACCCACCCGCTGCCTTCCCGGTAGACGCTAAATGTACCGAAAGCGCCGCACATGTTGCCACACACGAGACTGACGTCGAGCAGGGCCTCAGTTCGACCGGCCCATTTTATCTTACCTACTATGATAGCGGACGCGGGCGTACCTGTCTTGATCTCCCTGACATCGGTGGCCGATGAGAACTCGCATTCTGAGCCTTTCCTGTATTGCCCATGAAAGCGCGCGAGAAATGCTTCACTAGGGTCACCCATTCCTTCAAGCGACACGCAACAAATCTGCTTACCGGGCCCGCAATGCTCAAACGGTCCGCCCATGCCCTCGCGGAAGACTGCCTCACGGATGTCATCTTCCTGAGCGGTGATGGGAACAGTCATCGTGTACCAGTAACTGTGCGTCAAAGCGATGACGGGAACGGTCAATGTATACCAGTAACTGCGCGTCAAAAAGGTCAGCGCTCCAAGCAAAAGACAGCAGCAGATCGCCTTCCAGAGGCTTTTCAGACTGGGTGTGCCCAATTCGGACATTCCTCACTCCAATTTCTTGGAACTCACGACCCTTGGAATTCCAGCCAAATCCGGTGTGACTTGAATCTCGCCCCATCCCTCACCCAGCAGCGCCAGGATTTGCTCGCGCATATTGTAGCCAATCTCGACAACAACGTACCCGCCCGGCCTGAGTGCGAGCAGCGCTTGTGGGAACAGCCGCGCATAGACTTCATCTCCGCGCACAAGGTCGCCGCCCCAGGCCAGCCGCGGCTCGAAATCGCGCACCTCGCGCTGGACCTTATCAACTTCCCGCTTGCCTACGTAGGGAGGATTGGAGAGGACGAAGTCAAACGTTCCGGCAAAGTCGGGCTCCAGCAACCGCGTCAGGAGATCGCTTTCCAGGAACTTGACGCGCTCCGGCATGTTGAGATGCACGGCGTTGCGCGAGGCCACTACGAGTGCGGCGCGCGAAATATCCGCGCCAAACATAATCGCGCGGGGGAATTCCGACGCCAGAGCCAGCGCAATGCAGCCGGAGCCCGTGCCCACGTCCACAATCCGCAAGCGTGCGTCCTTGGAGTGACCCTGCTGTTGCGCCAGTTCCAACACACGTTCCACCATGTGCTCCGTCTCGGGTCGTGGGATCAGAACATCGGGAGTCACTTCGAAATCCAACCCCCAAAATTCCTGATGGCCGGTGATGTATTGCGAGGGTTTGCCCGTGGCCCGTTCGGCAATCAGTTGGGCATACCGCTCAAGGTCCGGCGGCGGCAGTTCCTCTTCGGGATGAGTGTAAAGGTAGGAGCGATCGCGTCCCAGAACGTGCATCAGCAGCAATTCTGCAGCGAGGTGCGCTGAGGGCACCTGATGGGCGAGAAGCGTTTGGAGTCCTTGCCGAAGTGTGGCGCGGAGCGATGGCATGGGCGATTGACGATTGACGATTTTCGAATGTCGATTGAACGTCGTCGGTCACCCACCATTAGTTGTGGGAGAGGCAATTACAGAAAAGCAAAGAAAGGGTGCCTTGATTCAGTCGACAATCGTCAATCGAAAATCATCGATAAGATCTTACCCGGCGAGGGCTGAGGGTGCTTCGTCCACACCCCCCTCACTCTTGGGAGGTTGCATCAACTTCGCTGCCTGGTAGTGGGCAATGAGGGCATCGATGATGTCATCCATTTTACCGTCCATAATCCGGTCCAGTTGATGCAGCGTGAGCCCGATGCGATGATCCGAGACGCGATTCTGCGGGTAGTTGTAAGTCCTTATCTTTTCGCTGCGGTCGCCCGAGCCAATCATGGAGCGCCGTTCCTCGATGATCTGCTTCTGCTGGTTCTGCAACTCAAGTTCGTAGAGCCGGGAGCGCAGGACTCGCATTCCCTTGGCGCGATTCTTGATCTGCGACTTCTCATCCTGGCAGGAGACGATCGTTCCCGTCGGTATATGGGTGAGGCGCACGGCGGAATAGGTTGTATTCACCGACTGCCCACCCGGGCCCGAGGAACAGAACGTGTCAATCCGAATGTCCTTGGGATCGATTTGGATTTCCACTTCGTCCGCTTCCGGCAGCACTGCCACGGTGATGGCAGAGGTGTGAATTCGCCCTTGCTGCTCGGTGGCCGGAACACGCTGCACGCGGTGGACGCCACTCTCATATTTGAGCTTGCTGTAAACTTTCTTGCCTTCCACCAAGGCAATGACTTCCTTCAGACCGCCCACTCCCGACATGCTGCTGGAAAGCACTTCCACGCGCCAGTGTTGCGATTCCGCAAAGCGTATATACATGCGGAAGATATCCTGCGCAAACAGCGACGCTTCGTCTCCCCCCGTACCGGCGCGGATTTCGAGTACCACGTTTTTCTCGTCGTTGGGATCCCGGGGCAGGAGCAGAACGTTCAATTCCTGCTCCACCTTTTCCAGGCGCTTCTCCAAATCCATGAGTTCCTCATGCGCCATGGCTTTCATTTCGGGATCGGAGGAGGACTCGTCCACCAGCGCCTTGGTGTCCTTCACCGATTTGCTGATGGTTTTCCACTCTTGATATTTCTCCACAATTTCCGTAAGGTCCGCGCGCGCCTTGGCCGTCTTCTGGTAGACATTGGGATCCGCCAACACTTCGGCCTTGCCGAGTTGCTCGGTCAGCCCTTCGTACTTCGATTCGATTTCCGCAAGTTTGTTCAAATAATGCATAGAAACCAGAATACAGCATACGGCGTGCAGTATACAGGTTAGACTCTGCCTCGTGTCTACCGTCTACCGTATGCTGTCTACTTTCTCACGCCACAATCAGTTCGCCGCCGCGATTTTGCTCCAGCACCATTGCCGTTTCCAAGGCCTTGATCGCGGTCTCCAGTTGGCTGTCGTCAGGCTCGCGAGTGGTGACGCGCTGCAGCCAGAGGCCGGGCTGCGACGACCATTGCCACAACCTTCCCTTCGACCTTGCGGCAAAGCGGATGAACTCGTAGGAGACCCCGGCGATTACCGGCAGCAAAACGATGCGCCCGAGAAATCGCAGCCAAAAAGTATGAAAAGGCAAGAACATGTAGAGGACCATGGCGATGCCCATCACGACCAGCAGAAAACTTGTACCACAACGGGGATGGAAACGCGTGCAGGTGCGCGCCGTGGCCACGTCAATGGGACCTCGTTTTTCGAAGGCCCACACCACCTTGTGTTCGGCCCCATGATACTCAAACACTCGCTGGATTTCCTTCCACTGCGAAATCAGGAGCAGGAACCCCAGGAACAAGGCGATCCGAATTGTCCCATCCATCAAATTGAATGTCAGGTTATTGTCGGTATGCGGATACCGATGGGTTATAACCGTGGCCAGATAAAGCGGAACAAGCTTGTAGAGAACGATGAAAAAAACCAGGGAGAAAGCAATGTTGGCCGCCAGCATCCAGCCGCTCAGCTCCGTTGGCTTCTTGGATTCTGCGGGGTCAGCACCCTCCGCCGCGGGTTCCTCAAGCGCCTGCTCGGCGGAGTAGCGCAGGGCGCGCATTCCCAACACCAGCGCCTGCCCAAGCACGCCCAGCCCACGTAAAACAGGGTACTTCAACCAGGGATGCTTCTCCGCAGGCTGGTCAAGGTACGCCTGCTTCACCGCCAGTGAACCACTGGGCTGGCGCACCGCCACGGCATAGGAGTGCGGAGAACGCATCATGACGCCTTCGATGACCGCCTGGCCGCCCATCAGAGCTTCTTCCGGGGCTTGAAGAATGGGCAAGGCAATGACGCGAAGTGCCTGGCGTGCCGTCCTTTCCAAAGCAGTTAATATGGAAATCATGGCGAAAGAGTTCCGTCTGCCCGCGAGGGGGAGCATCACACCGAAGTGTTTTCGAGGTTGTAACTCGGCGTCCTGGTGGCGACACAGAGACGCTCCCGCACCCCAAGCCTATTGCTCAGAATAGCTGCAATTGCAGGGGGTGTCAAATCACGCACGTCAGCCAAATGGTCAGCCAAATGGTTTTGTTTTTGCGGCGCTCGCGCTATAATGGCGGCGCTTTCGTTTCCGTAGAAGAGATACGCGTTGCAGAGGATCCGCCCAATGACCGCTTCGTTGTTACGACTGGGTGATGAAATCGACGATTATTGTCCGCGATGTAAACTGCTGCTCAACCATGCGGTGGCGAGCATGGTGGGGAGCACCGTGGTGAAAGTGGTTTGCCAGACCTGCCATACCGAGCATCCTTACAAGAACGCCGAGGTCCCACCCAAGAAGAAATCCGGACCTCGCGCCACACTAATGGATCAGGTACTTGCCAAGGTGGCGCCCCCCGAACCGGAGCCCGCTCCAGAGGAATCCCCTACGGAGCCGGAAGAAGCCCCCGAGCCCGTAAGGAAAAAGAGTGTGGCAACTCCCGCCCGCTATATCACCCGGCATGCCACCCGGCCTCCGCGCGGCAAGCGCTAAAAGCCCCACTTTCAGAACGCCGATCGCCCCGTCACGCGGACTCTGTCTGGCGAAACCAACTCGTACTCAGTCCCCCGCCATTTGATTCGCCGGGTGAATCCCGCCACAGTAAAATTCACCAGCATGATCCATGGAACCAGCGGCGACAATTGCCAATAGCAGGAAGTGCGGCGGCCAGTTTCCGGCGCAAAGACCTCTCGTGTGACAACGGAGCGCATATAGCCTTTGGCCGCCCCGAGAAACAGTATAGCCAGCAAGGTGAACGCTACGGCGAGGCGCTGGTAGGCCGCATCTGCAGGCAGCACCAACGCGGCCAGTCCCAACGCGACAGTGCCACAATAGAAGAAGTATGCGGCAATTCCCAACGTCCACAAATGTGCCGCATAAACCCGCGTAATAATGATTTGGCGAGTCGACCAGTGCAGAAAATCCCGCAGGCTCAATTCTTCCCTTGATGCCACCAGGCAGCGGGGCTCGAAGGCAATCTTTCCCCCGGCTTCGCGAACTGCGCGCGTCACCGCATAGTCGTCACTTACCGTGCTGGCCCAGTATCGTTCCGCAATTTTGAGTCTGCGGAAATCGTCGGCACGGATGGCCATCGACCCGCCCCACGCGAAGTTGTGATTGTGATCGCCCATCATGGTGGCGATTGAGGTGTCCCACGCGGCACGCAGTCGCGAGACAAAACCCTGCCCCGGCAGATACCACCGGAAACCGGTACTGACAGTATTTGGGGGATCGGCGAGCGGCGCCACCAATGAACGCAGCCAATCGCGGCGGGGAGACGCATCGATATCGGCAAAGGCCAGCACCTGCACGGCCGCGTTTACAGCCGCGATTCCGTGCAACAGGTTGTTGACCTTTTCTCCGCGAACATCCGAGATGCCCGCCACTACCAACAATACTTGGGGACTGCGGTTTGCACCGGACGCGTTCCGCGCCTCCAGGCGTTCATGCAGTTTTTGATAAGCCAAATCCTCCGGGGTGGCGACGACGAAGACCACTTGGTGGTCCGGGTAATCCTGATTGAGGAAGCGCTCGACGTTCGCTTCAAACCCCGCATCCATGCCCTTGCAGGGAATCACTACGGCGGCGAATGGCGTGTAGCTTCCTTGCGGACCGCTATGCCTCTTACGGACCAAACTTAAGAAACGAAGCCCATCGACGAACGCCCAGGCGCTTTGCAGCAACAATAACGCGCCCGCCACATAAAAGGTTTTCACGGCCCAAAGCATCAGCAAATTCCTGCCGCAGGATGAGGTTATGGTGAGAAGCCCAACCGAAGGCGAGTTTAACATAACGATAAAGCCGCAATCGCCTGATGCGGACCGGTCGCGGCGCCCCGATGCGGTAGCGGCGCCAGATTCTGCTAAGATAGTTGCGGTCTACGTGCCCCGAGGGGGCAGTTCTATGTTTGCGCGCCACAATCGGTTAATTGGCATCATTTTCCTTATTGCAGATGTCCTTCTGGTGCTGACGAGTTTTGGGTTGGCGCTGGAAATCCGCTCTCACCTGCCGGGTGCACGGCCTTTTTACCCGCTTTCGAATTATCCCTTGTTCATTTCCCTGACCCTCGTTTTATGGTTGGCCGTTGGGGTGGCCGCAGGAATCTACCGTGAGGTCCGTGAGGAAGATTTACGCCGGGTTTTCGCTGACCCCCTTAAGGTTGGGCTCGTCTCCACCGTCGTCCTTTTCGCCGCAACTTTCGCGTTGAAGTTGGAATTCACCAGCCGTCTCCTGCTGGGGATCTATGCGCTAATCGATTTCCTGCTGATGATCGGCTTCCGCCTGGTGGCGTGGCGTTTTGCCGCACCCCTGCGAAGAAGCGTGGCGGGATTTCGCAACTTCCTGCTGGTGGGTGGTGGTCCGGAGTTGGCGGAAATCGCGCGGACGCTCGAAGCGAATGAAGATCACGGCATGCGCTTATATGGTTTTGTTCGCATCCAAAATGGACCGGCCGAGACGCTGCCAACCGGCCTCCACAAGTCATATCCCACGGTCACACTTCCCGAGCTGCCAGAACTGCTGCGCCGCCAGGTGATCGACGAGGTGATCTTTGCCGTCGCCAAGGATGAACTGGAAATGCTCCGCGACGCGTTTCTGATTTGCGAAGAAGAGGGAGTGAAGACGCGCGTGCTTCTCAGTTTCTTCCCGCAAATCATCTCCAAAGTTTATCTCGAGCGCCTGGGCACAACCCCCCTGCTGACCTTCTCCGCCACGCCCGAAGACGATTCCCTGCTCATCAAGCGGGGCCTTGATTTCATCATGGCGCTCACGGCTCTGGTGGCGCTTTCCCCGCTCCTCCTCATATTAGCGGCGCTGGTCAAACTCACCTCACCTGGGCCTGTTTTCTTCTCCCAAACGCGCTGTGGGCTCGGTGGTCGGAAGTTTACTCTGCACAAGTTCCGGTCGATGCATGCGGACGCCGACCTGCTTCGTGAGGAGCTGGAAGCGCTGAACGAAGTGGATGGGCCGGTGTTTAAGATCACGAATGATCCGCGCTGTACACCCATCGGACGCTTCATGCGCAAATTCAGCCTGGACGAACTCCCGCAGTTGGTCAACATCATCAAGGGAGACATGTCTTTTGTGGGTCCGCGCCCGCCCCTCCCCGAGGAAGTGGAAAAGTACGAGCGCTGGCAGCGCCGCCGGTTACGCATGCACCCCGGACTAACATGCCTGTGGGCACTGGAAGGGCGTAGCAAACTTAGCTTCCGGCGCTGGATGGAGTTGGACCTGGAATATATTGATCACTGGTCGATGATGCTCGACTGGAAGATTATCCTTAGGACGATTCCCATCGTTCTGGTGGGCCGTGGCGCGAGCTGAGGCTCATCTCACCGCGGAGGCGCTGAGTCGCAGAGCAAGGCTGACAGCAGGGAAATGCTAAAAAGGGCTCGCAACTGGAAATTCGGCGTCTGGTTCACTTGTTTCGAGTTTCGACTTTTCCCCAGTACCTCATGGCAATACTTTCGAGTCTTCCTGTAATAGCACCGGCCTCCTAGCTTCCCAGTGCCGCCGCGTAAGCCGCAAGCAAGGCTCGCTTCTCGTTTTCCCAATTCAATTCTTCTTCAATGCGTTTACGTCCGCGCGCCCCCATTTCCTTACGCAAGCTCTCGCCGTCCAGCATGGTCTGGATTTTTCGGGCGAAGTCCTCCGGATCATCATTGCGAGCGTAAAGGGCGGCGTCACCCGCAGAACGACGGCCTTCCGTGAGGTTGTAAAGCACCACGGGAAGGCCGAACGCCATGTACTCCAAAATCTTGTTCATGGTTGACTTATCGTTCATGGGAGTAGCCCGGTCGGGGGCGACGCCGAACTGTGCAGTGGAAAAATAGGCCGCAACATCCTCGTCAGGCAGCCTCCCGGTGAATTTCACCAGGTTATCGAGCCCCTTCTGGCTCGCCAGTACTTTAAGCTGAGGAAGTTCAGGACCTGAGCCGATCAGGACAAACAGCGTGTCATCGCAGTTCCGCAATTTGGTGAGGAAGGCAATCGACTCGAGCAGTAGATCCAATCCATCCTGATGAGCCATGACGCCGAGATACACCACCAGATGGCTCCGGCCTTCCTTGAGCTCGGGCTGCGGAGGGCGTATTCGGATTCTGGCCATGTCCGGGCAACTCCGTACCACGAAAGTCCGGTCGCGGGGCATGCCGCCGCGATTCATGGCAACTTCCCGGTAAGATTCATTGGTGGCAATTGAAACCTTCGCGGTGAGAAACGTGAGCCGCTCCGCCCAGCAAACCAGCTTGTGCCCCAAATCATGTCGCTGGAATTTCGTCTCGTAAAGCTCGGGGTTCAGATCATGGTGATCGAATATGAATCGAACTCCAAAGAGTTTGAAGAAGAGCGCGATGAGGAAAATCGTGTCAGGCGGATTGCACGCCTGGAGCACGCGGAATCGGGTTCGCGCGTATATCCGCAAAGCAAGGAAGAATTGGGCCGTCAGCGCCCAGGAATACTCGAGGAGATAACCCAGCGGCCCGGAGGCCTCCCAGAGCCAGTGGCGGTAAATTTCAATGCCTTCCAGGGTTTCGCGACTCTTTTGGAATCCGGAGCCCTTCGGGCAGATGATGGAAACACGATATCCGGCGTCGCGCAGCGCGAGGGCTTCCTGCCACACTCGCCGGTCGAGCGGGACAGGGAGGTTCTCGACAACAATGCACACGCCGGGCCGTTCATTTGGCATGTCGGCACCACAATTCAAAATTGATTAAAGCCCACAGTTGTTTTTGGCGATCGCGAACGCCATCAAAATGCTCGCGAACAAA
>JARLGN010000240.1 GCA_031292775.1 Acidobacteriota bacterium
CCTAAAACAAGCGAGTTGCGAAGCTGATCAACCAAGGGACGGTTTTTTGATGACTTTTGACCTCGTTCGCATCTAACTTCGACGTCTTTTTGCTTGCGGGCACGTCAACGTAGCACTTACCCAGGCTTCGCTGACTTACTTGACCCACTTTTCATCATTTTACGTCGAGCGCGGGCGCGCCTCCGGCAGTTTGGGGCCCTTAAGCTCGGCGCTTCCCTAAAATGGTGAATAACTTTACCCACACTCCAACTTTTGCAGCCGTTGCCAGGTCGCAAAGAAATCCTTCAGCCAGCCGTTATAGCCCAACAGACGATAGATGATTTTGCGACCGGCCCGGATGATCTGCACCGGCAGCAAAATAATCGCCTGCAGGAAGCGGCGGAATTCCATCCGCACCAACTCCAGGCCCCGCTCCCGGTCCGGCACGAGCAAGCCATACCAGGCCTTCAAGTTCCAGGCCAAGGCCGCCATGACCATATACGCCCCGTTGCTCACCAGATCGTCCACCGGCATCCGCATCGCATTGACCCCGTTCTTGAGCTGCTCGATCACGTTTTCCTGATCCCCGCGCCCGTTGGCCAGGCTCACGATTTGTTCCACGGTCAAATCCCACCGGTTGCTCAGATAAAAGAAATATCGCACCTCATTGAAGAGTGCCCGTTCGCCTTTCTGCACGCTGATGTTCTTGCGCAGAATCACCAACCGGTGCTTGCGCTCGCACTGGTTTGGCTGATAGGTCATGTCGTTGACGTGTTCGGCCGTCAGCTTCTTATTCAAATAACCCTTTTGCACGACGATCTGCTCCTTCACCCGCTCGGGCCGGCGCCGGGGTTCGGTCAAGATCTCATACTTGGGCAGGCGCTCCAAAGGCCGCCAGGACTGCTCTGAAAGGCCCTCGGCCAATTGCACCACTTTGACGTGCGCATCCAGGCCCAGCACGAAACCCACCCCCGCCTTATCCCAGCGATCCAGTTGGGCGGTGTGGCTGAAGTCGGTGTCCCCGCGCAAGGTGATGCGGCCGGCGATTGGCTTGACCAGTTCGATCGCCCGGTCGATCCAGGGGACGCTGTCCTGGTGGCTGGCGACGTTGCCCGGACGGTTCACCACGTACAATACCTCCCGCGTGTTGGCCAAGCTCACCACCAGCGGCGCATAGCCCCAAATCCCTTTGTACGATAGTCCCATGCCGCCTTTGCACTCCCCGTAGGTTCCGGCAATCGTGCCGTCCACGTCCAGAAACGCCTCGGCTAAAAATCCTGCCGGTTGCTGTTGCCACACTTTCTGCCGCGTCCGGTTGATGCATTCCTGCAAAGTAGCGATGTCTTGGACCCTGAAACGCCGGGTGAAATCGCCTGCGGTGGTCGGGTCAGGAATGCGCTGGGCACCCAAGCCATTGAGAAAGCTTTCATCCTGCCGCCGCAGTTCGATGTCTTCCAGCCGTTGACCACCGCTCAACACGTTGTAAGCCAGATTCAGCACATGATCACTCTCGTGATAGGGCAGGTGCACTTTGAGCAGCTGCAAGTCCTGATTGATCGCTGCCACCAGACCCAGCCGTTGAACCATCACATGGACTGCGCCCAGGCCGCCATAACTGGTGGCCCGGGTCTTGTCACTCAACTCGTAATGAACATTACTGCCCTGCATCATCGGCTGTGGCCGATCCTGCCAGGCGCGTGGCGCCAATCGCTGTTCAATTCGGCGCTTGCGGTTGCGCAGGATTTTGGGGTAGCTTCGGCTCACTCGAAATGTCGTTTTCATGGGTTTTTATGTGTTCTTGAACAAACCCATTTCAACCAATGTTTGCCGGCATTTCGAGCTTTTTATTTCAACTTACTCAATTAAATCACGCTTGTTGAAGGCCTAGCCATTTCAGGTTGTCAGACAAAAGTCGTGGACCGATAGGCTCGATATCGCTGACCTCGCAACTGACCGACTCATACTTTAGTGTTTCTAAGAAGGTCGTGCCAGTGCCCGCAAATGGATCACATATTCGGGTGTCCTCTTTCCGAGGCCAATAGGGCCGTGATATATTTATCATGGCACCGAGTAACGTGTGAGGAATCGTTGTATGCGATATCCACGCTGGCTTGTTTTCATCAAATAAATGGAGTAAGTTTTCATTCTTCCAGAGTTGCTCGTAACAAATAAACAGCTCCTCGCTTCCTCTTCGCAAAGAAGATCCTTCGATGGAATAATCGCGTATTAACCAAAGGGTCCTTTTTTGATCTACTCCTTTTTGGTTTCTGAATTCATCGTGTTTTTCTCTGTAATCTCCTGGATCTGGAATTACAAGGCGCGTTTTATAACGACGTGCCATCTCCCGTAAAACGGATACAAGGCGTTGCTGTCCCATAAAAAACTTTTCAACGTGTATCTTGACCTCATCCAATCCGTCTCGGAGATTGCTCTCATCAGACCGATCGAACCCTGAAAAATCTTCGTGGGCATATACGGCAAAGAATATTTTATTTCCACCTCGACCATAGCGCTTCAAAAAATAGTTGATTCCCGTGTATAAGTGCTTTTTTAGAGTTTTATCGAGCTTTCTTATGAACACACTTCGTCCACATGAGTGGATATATCCGGAATACGCACAAACAGGCATTAACTGGAGTTCAATATATTTTGGGGTGCAAATGAAGCTTGAGGTGAAATATGGGTCAAAAATAATTGTCCTAGCAATAATCTCGCCGTAGAGATCAACGATATGTTTGATGCTTCGGTCTTTGTTTCGACCGCTGAAAGTCGAAACTAAGGAACTTATCCAGTCTCGAAACCTGGAAGTCGTCATAAATTGCAACTCTCCAATGCCTATGCCGTCTACAGACTGGGCATGGCAGCGTATAAGTGAAATCAGTTCGGCAAATTGAATATTCGTAATCCTGAGGTTTTTTTTGAACAGAAAATGGTATGCTGTGCCATGCATGGTGAACCATTTCTTGAAAAAGAGAGAACTTGAGAACGCGCCTTTCGTGAATGAACCCTGAAGCGTCTTAATTAATAATTGGCGGCATTGCCTCGAGAGATGTCTCTTCTTTGACCCAAGTTCAGCCATGACCGGATGATAACCGGATACGTCCTTTCTTGGAAAGGAAAATTCCTTTTTCGTTTGAGCCCCAGTCAGGTCGAATCGACAAACGGCTGAAAGGCGACTGGCTTCATGAAGCAAGGTAGTCACGTTTTCTGAATTGGAAGGCGTACAAACGATGATCTCTTGCTCGTCGCGATTCTGCGCTTGCCTTCCCGGCCCATCGCCTTTTTGAATACATTCGTAGCCCCGGAAACCCAATGACATCCGCCCGCCTCGGGCAACAACTCACTCTCGATTTCACGGCAACCACCGCTCCTGCGCCACGGACGCAGGAGCCGCTTGCTCCGTCTTCACTCCTTGGCCGAATTCCGCAGCCGGGGTTACCGATTTGGAGCGCCCCCGTCATTCGCCCGGCCAAAGCGGACTCGTCTGCGCTGCCGACCGCAGAATCGTCGAAACCGGAGCCGCTCCTGCGAATCCTTCCGCCGGACACGGCGGTAATCGAACCCGAGCCGTCACGCAATCAGCACAACTACCGCATCACCAAAGCAGATCGCCTGGGCTCCGGCTCGCCCAAGGCCAAGTGCCGCGACAACCTGACCGCCCTGGAGTTGCTCAAGATGATTGAGGCAGAGGACCGCCGTCCCACCCAGGCGGAAAAGCGCGCGCTGGTCCGGTATGTCGGCTGGGGTGGATTGCCCCAGGTCTTCGATTCCGGAAATGACGACTGGACGCCGGAACGGCAGCACTTGGAGCAACTGCTCACACCGGAGGAATTGGATTCGGCCCGCGCCACGACTCTCAATGCCCATTACACCGCGCCCGGCGTCGTCAGCGCCATGTATGACGCCCTGCGCCGCCTCGGATTCTCCCAGGGCCGGGTGCTCGAACCGGCGCTGGGCTTGGGGCATTTCATCGGCCTCATGCCCGACGACATGCAAGCCCGTTCGCGGATCACCGGGATCGAGATTGACTCGATCACGGCACGCCTGGCCAAACTGCTATATCCCGACGCCGATATTCGCCACAAGCCGTTTGAGGAGTCCGTTTTGCCCGACGGTGGCTTCGACGTGGCCGTGGGCAACATCCCCTTTGGCGATTACAAGCCGTTCGACCCGCGCTTCAAGGGCTGGAACTTTCTCATCCATGATTATTTCTTCGCAGCGACACTGGAAAAAGTGCGCCCCGGTGGCTTGATTGTGTTCATCACCTCCAAGGGCACGCTGGATAAACGCGATACCGCGCTGCGCGAATACGTTTCACAGCAGGCCGACCTCGTCGGTGCCATCCGCCTGCCCAATGACGCCTTCAAGAAGAACGCCAACACAGAAGTGACCACCGACATCGTCATGCTCCGCAAGCGCCTGCCCGGCGAACTGCCTTCCGGTCCGGACTGGAAAGAGGTGGCCGAGATCACCAACACCGCCGGGGATATCATCCCCGTGAATGAATACTTCGCCGCTCACCCCGAAATGATGCTCGGGGAGATGCAGTTGGAGGGCCGGATGTATGCCCGCGCCGAACCGACGCTCGTGGGTAACGGCGTCCCGCTGGAAACTCGGCTGGCACAGGCCGTCGCGTTGCTGCCATCCGATGTTTTCCGGTCACAGCAAGCCTCCGTGAGTAACGCTCCGCTCGCCCACACCTTCCCCGCACCGGAGCACGTCAAACCCAACGCATACACGCTCATCAACGAACGCATCGGTATCCGCGAAGGCGATGAAGTGCATCTCCTGCACGGGTTGTCCCCGGCGCGTACCCAGCGCATTCGCGGCATGATCCGTCTCCGCGATGCCCTCCGGCGCTGCCTGCACGCGCAGATTGAGGGTGAGGAGGAAGACCAGATTTTCACCACACGCGAGCAACTCAACCGGACCTACGACCGGTTTGTCGCCACGCACGGCCCCGTCTCGGAACGCGCCAACACCGCCGCCTTCCGGGGTGATCCGGATTTGCCGCTCTTGCTTTCCTTGGAACAGTACGACCCTGACACGCGCCGTGCGGCCAAGGCCGCCATCTTCCGCGAACGCACGATCCAACCCGGTCGGGCGCCACCACAGGTCAGCACCGCCCAGGATGCCCTGCTGATCACGCTCGGTGAACGTGGACGCGTGGACTTGGGTCTGCTTACACACCTGCTCCACCGCCAGCCCTCGGAGTTTCTGCCCGACCTCAAGGGAACCATTTTTCTCAATCCGCAGACTGATTTGTGGGAAACCGACGACGAGTATCTTTCGGGAAATGTCCGGGCCAAGCTCGCCGTGGCGGAGGCGGCCGCCTTGGCGGATAAACAATTCCGGCCCAATGTTGACGCGCTCCGACAGGTCCAGCCGGCGGATTTGCCGGCCACGGAGATTGACGCGCGGCTCGGCAGCGTTTGGATTCCGGCCGAGGACATCAGCCGGTTTGCCGGGGAATTACTCGGTGAACAGGGCATTTCCGTGAGCCACGCCCCCCAGCTTGGACTTTGGACAGTCCAGGGCGGCTACGGCGTGCGTTCCAGCGTCGCCAACACGACCGAATGGGGGACCGACCGTTGCAGCGCACTCGAATTACTCGATGATGCTCTGAATCTCCGCACCCCGACCGTCTATGATCACGACCCCGACACCGACCGGGACGTCATCAACGCCCCGGCCACCGAGGCCGCCCGCGACAAGCAGGAGAAGATCAAGGAGCGCTTCAGGCTGTGGGTTTGGCAGGACGACGAACGCCGCGAACGCCTCGCCCGCAAATACAACGACGAGTTCAACAACGTGCGTCTGCGTTCATTTAATGGCGATCACCTCCGCCTGCCGGGAGTAAGTTCCGCCATCACCTTGCATCCGCACCAGCGCGCCGCCGTCTGGCGCATCCTCCAAACCCCCAATTGCCTGCTGGCGCACGTGGTCGGCGCGGGGAAGACCTTCACGATGGTCGCCGCCGCGATGGAACTGAAACGCCTGGGACTCTCCCGCAAACCCCTCTTTGCCGTTCCCAACCACATGCTGGGGCAATTCTCCTCGGAACTGCTCACGCTCTATCCAGGTGCCAACATCCTCGTGGCCACCAAGGACGACTTCGAGAAGGACAAACGCAAGACGCTCACCAGCCGCATTGCCACCGGCAATTGGGATGCCGTCATCATGACGCATTCCGGCTTCGAGAAGATTCCGATCTCGCATGCGGCGCAGGAGGAGTTCATCAAGGGCGAGATGAGGGAACTGTCCCTTGCCATTGAGCAACAGAGCCAGGAACACAATTCCCGCATCGTCAAGATGCTCGAACGGGCCAAGAAACGCCTTGAGTGCAAACTGAAGGAACTCGCCGCCGCCCAAGACAAGGACGACGGACTGACTTTTGAGGAACTGGGAATTGACAGGATGTTTGTGGACGAGGCCCATTATTTCAAGAACCTGTTCTACGTTTCCAAGATGACGCGCATCGCCGGACTGCCCCAGACCGCTTCGCAGCGGGCGTTCGACATGTTCCTCAAGGTGCTCCATGTGCAACGCCAGAACGCCGGCGCGGGGGTGGTTTTCGCCACCGGCACACCCATCGCCAATAGTGTGGCGGAGATGTTCACCATGCAGCGCTATCTCCAAATGTGCGCCCTCAAGGCACTCAAGCTGGATCATTTCGATTCGTGGGCGGCCACCTTTGGCGAACCCGTCACCGCCATGGAACTTGCCCCGGACGGCTCCGGCTACCGCCTGCACACCCGGTTTGCCCGTTTCATCAATGTCCCCGAACTCATGCAGCAGTTCCGCCAGGTCGCCGACATCCAGACCCAGGAAATGCTTCGCCTCCCCGTGCCGGAACTCCACGGCGGCAAGCCGGCGGTGGTCAGCGCGCCCTGTTCGCCGGAACTGGCGAAGATCGTCGAGTCGCTGGTCGAGCGGGCGGAGGCATTGAAGACCGGCCACGTGGACCCACGCCAGGACAACATGCTGCTGGTCACTACGGACGGCCGCAAAGCGGCCCTTGATCTCCGGTTGCACAACCCTTCCCTCCCCGATCACCCGGACAGCAAGGTCAACCAAGCCGTCGCCCAGGTCGAGCGCATCTGGCGCGATACCGCCCACCACCGCTGTGCCCAGCTTGTCTTTTGCGATCTGTCCATCCCCACCGGCGGCCGGGGATTTTCCGTCTATGAGGACATGCGCGACAAACTCATCGCACGCGGCGTACCGCCTTCCGAAATTCAGTTCATCCAGGACCACGACGGCGACGCCGCCAAGCTGCAATTATTCCGCGATGTCCGGGCCGGGAAGGTGCGTATCCTATTGGGCAGCACTCAAAAGATGGGCACGGGTACCAATGTCCAGGAGCGTCTGATTGCTTTGCATCACCTCGACGCCCCGTGGCGTCCCGCCGACGTTGAGCAGCGCGAGGGCCGCATTCTGCGCCAGGGCAACACCAACCCCGAGGTGCAGGTCTTTCGCTACGTCACCGAACAGTCTTTCGACGCCTACATGTGGCAGACCCTCGAAACCAAGGCCCGGTTCATTGGCCAAGTAATGACGGGCGAGAGCGACCTTCGTCGCATCGAGGACATTGACGGCACCGCCCTCACCTACGCCGAAGTCAAAGCCATCGCCTCCGGCAACCCGCTCGTGATCGAAAAGGCCCGCGTGGATGCCGAACTGGCCCGGCTGGGCCGCCTGCATTCTGAACACGAGGAAACCCGGTTCAAGCTGCGCAGCCGCATCCGGCATCTCACGGACGAGATTCCGGTCATGGAACGACGGCACGAAGCGGCGCGGCGCGACCTCGGCACCCGCCGGGACACCAGCGGAGAGAACTTTGTGGCCACCATTGACGCCCAGGACATCCGCGACCGTGGCATCGCCGGTGAATTGCTGCTCCGGCATGCGGAACGCGTGCGTCGCTCGCAAGCGGAACACCAGGTTGGCAGCATCGCCGGGTTCCGTCTTTTCGTGTCGGACAATCTGTTCCGTGGCCCCGAGATCGTGATCAAAGGCGCGGGCGCTTACACCGCCAACGTCACCGACACCGCGCTGGGGACGATCCGTTCCGTCGAACACACCATCCAACACCTTGACGAGACCACCGCAAATCTCGCCCAGAACATCACCGACACCCGCAAGCGCCTCGCGGATACGCAGGTCCAGGTTGTCGCGCCGTTTGAATACGCCGAACGCCTCGCCTCTCTGGCGCGTCGGCAGCAGGAGATCGAGGACGAACTTGACCTGACCAAAAGCCAGGCGAGCGGCCTTGATGGGAAATCGGACGCGGATTCTTCCAAAGACGACGCCCCAGACCAGCCTGAACCGGAAGCAGCGCCGGCGGATCAACTTCACGATTTTTGCATGCCATATTCATTGGAATAGTATTTCGGTCGCTATCACTAACTGATTCGGGCGGTTCTTCCGCGTCCAAATGCCTTAAGGCACCCAAACGTGCAATGCCCGTGCCTGCGACCACCGGTCTTCCCCTAAAAAGTCTTATTCTCGGGATGACCTTCCCAATGCCGACCAAATCAATTTGACCACGACTCCGCTAGCGAGTCCCCACAACAGTATCGGTGGGTACGTGGCGCCTAAGAACAATGCAATCATTAAAACCAGGAACACCGAGCCTGCAGCCGAACCATTTGGCCATATTGTAGTCTCGCGCAAGCACTTAAGGCGCTTCTCCATTTCATCCGCAGTCTTTTTGTCCTGTTCGTCTTTGGCCTTTGCCAGTTTCACGTTTGTGAGCGCTTTTAGCTCCCTAATCTCACGCCGCAAGTACCAGAAAAGGCGTCCGAGCGGCAGGAGGCAGATAACGATTATCGGCGGAATCGAACAAAGCAGAGGAAGCCAAGAACTTGGATTCGCAAGAGCTATCCCTGCATGGTCAGTCATCGGAACTTTTAGAAGCGCCTTTAGTTGCTCAACTTTACCTTTGTCTTTGACCAACTCGATGTCTTTCCAAATGGACGTCAAATATGTATTCGCCGGAGCATGGCGATACGAGTCAATCAACTCGATCCTATGGTAAAAGGCGTAAATCTGGAATAAAACTACGACGCCAAGAAAAAGATTGAACACCCATCCTAGTGGCCGGAGCCCGAGGCGGCGGTCGAGGTCGCACACCCAGGGCTTAAATTGGTATGGCGGTTGGTTTCGATCAATAATTTGCATCATGAGCTTCAGGAATATCCCATATTTGATCAGGAAGAATATCCCAAGAAATATAAGCACCGTCTGAAAAGTATAAGCTACAATGTCGAACGCGAAATTCGCCCATATATGTCCATACATATGAGAGCCATAAATTCGAAAAGCCGTATCCCATTCAGGGACTCGACTGGCGTTAAATTGGCCGCCGTTAAAAAAGCCTGGCCAGAGGTCCGAAGTGTCGATAGCGGTAACCGCGAACGCCGTGACCGCCGCCAGGCCTTCAATCCAGCCCGCCCCGGCCGCCAGCTTCTCGGCAATGAAACGCGGGTAGTCTTCTGCGACGTTTCCGTCTTTATCGACAATTACCGGAATGCGATAATTACTATCCTCAATCAACTGGTACACAGAATCGCGCATCTTCCGAAACGCGAAGATCCCCAAGCCAATTAGTATCGGCGCGAGTAGTGGGTAAACCAGTGACCAATTGTACTTCGCAAAGTAGCCAACGTCTCTTTTGTCGAGATCCAAGACGTGGTCTAGGCCCAAAAAGAGCGCAGGAATGTTCAGGCAAATAATCGCGACGCAGGAAGCGACCACCGCCACCACCCAGGGGTTGGAGGAATACAGCCATCCCGCGATGCCGTGTCCGCGGAAAATTAATGTCCTGGTATCAAGTTCTGCCGCCATACTTATTCCATTCTAATTATTCGTCCACTACACGATCCTTGAGAGGACGAACAAACATTTTCGAATTCAGGAGTGATCGACAAAATCGCCATCCCAAAAACCCGTGTGCCACATCAATCGCCAATCCCATTTACACCGCCACCCGGCCACTCATCTCCAGTTACCTGCGCATTCGACACCGCATACTTTACAATGAATGCTTCGCATTTGGCCCAGCACAACTACCTGATTTGTATGACCATTAGGGCACATCACAAGAATCTTGCCGTTAACAAATACTTGTTTGTCACATTTTGGGTTTTCGCAACGATGTTGAGCCGTCCCCTGATCGACTTTATCAACCTTGCCACAATATGGACACTTCAAGTGAAACGTACCAAGAAGGTAATGGGTCTTCTCCGCCACGAGTGGGTGATTTTGCATAGGGAAAGTGATTTTGAGGCTTTATTGACGGGCAGTTTAGCACTTTTTCGGAGTTCACAAATGTGTTGCAATGAGTGAGTGCAAAGAACAAGAAGGCAATTGCG
>JARLGN010000241.1 GCA_031292775.1 Acidobacteriota bacterium
GTCGGGCACGGTCGCGAGCTTCCACGTATCTGTCGCGCAGGCAGGCGCGGTACTCATTCAGCTCTTTGGCTATTTCTTCGGCCCGCGGATGATTGATCTCCCGCAGCAGGCGCACGGTCTCAATCATTCCATAGATACAGGTGGAATCGTTGGCAATGGTGTTGCCCTGCAGCCAATCGTGTGTGGAAGCCGCCGGCAGCAATCCCCAATGCCGAACCTTCTGCCCTTTTTCTTCCCGCATGGTTCGCCGGCGCTGCGTTAGCACCCAGTCGCATGCGTCCACCATGGCCTTCAGCGGCGGCCGCGGCCCCTTCTCCAACCATTCGCGATCCCGTGTGATGCGGTAGTGCGAAGCCAGCGCCCACAGTTCCAAGCCATGGCTCAACAGCAGAGTGTTGGCGGTCCAATCACCAAAATTGCCCATGAATCCGGGCCGCTTCTCAAAACCCTCTCCTTCCACAATTTCACCCTTGCCCATGCTCTTGCGATTCAAGCCGCCAATGTCGTCAGTTTGCGTGTCGATAAAGCTTTGCAGCACGGGGCGTGAGTACTGGGACAACCCGCGCAGGTCCAGAGTGGGCAAAGGCCACGCGGCGCTGACCGGCCAATAGATTTCGTACCAATTAGCGCTGGTCTTATACATCCAAATTTTACCGACATGGCGAAAGGCAATCTGCTCCGCCATCTGCCCCACCACTGCAGCGAGATAATCGTTCACAAAGTAATCGGGAGTCTCGATGGTGCCGCCGGGAGTGCCGACGATGTTCTTCCAAAAGGTTTGCACGTCGGCCCACAGCTTGTTGCGGTCAAGCTGGGATATCTTTTTGCCGGTAGTTCGATCCACCGGCCCGTAAGGAAGGGAAACCCAGAATTCCGCATGCTCGCCGGGCGCCAGCGGAATGCGCCATTCAATCATGCTCTCCGCCGGATTCCGCATTCCGCGCGGCGGCGGCACTTGCGCGTGCCATTGGATCTGGCCCTTCTCCGGCTTGGGAATGACGTAGCGCACATCCTTCTTGAAGCTTCCGTAAGGCGCATTGAGCCACATGTTCTCAAGGATTCCCAGCGGCGCTTCAAAGTGTTGGGGATACACCGAACCAAGTTCATCACCGCGGCCAGTCTTGTAACCGAAGATGATGTCAGTGGTGTCGCCGAAGTGCAGCCAGAGGTGCCCCACGGAGGGTGCTGAACCATTGTTTCGAACCTTAAACCTCGCCTGGACCACCAAAACATCGTCGGGCGAAGGTTTCATGCCTTCTTCCAGGTCGCGATCCAACAGGTGGGAAAAAACCGTCTCATCCCAGAGCAAATCGCCATCTTTCGTCGCGACGTGGGGAAGAGGCAGGCGTCCCGCTTCCAGGCTGCGTTGGAATTTCGCATCCTCAATTCCCGAGCGCTCTTGAAACCGTACGGGATCGCCATAGCCAACCGTGACGTTCAGCAGGTTACGCCCGAGCGGCGCGCATTCCTTCGCCAGGGCTGGAGTGTAGCGGAATTCATTCAAGGGACCGAACAGGAGTGAGCCATCCCAAAAAACTCCGGCTTGCCATTGGTAGCCGGGCACTCCGACATGCTGAATCGCCCTGGTCATCGGTTTCCAAAGCTTCTTTGCTTCTTCAAATGTCCATTCTTGATTGTCCCGTCGCTGGGGATCCGTTATAGGTATCGCACTCGCAAAGGAATCTCCATTAATGCTGCACCCGGAAGTAAGTCCGGCCCCGGCTATCAGCGTCCGTTCAAGAAATCCCCTGCGATTGATGATTGCCACGGTAAAACTCCTTTTTACTTCTTAAAGTCAGAATCAAGTCGCCTGAATTTTATCCTATGCGGTCCACTTCTACCTCATGCTTCTCTTGCCCATGGGCACATCTTCACTTGCTTCCGGAATTTCATTTGGACCCAATTTCTTTGCTGCTGATCTAAACTTGACGCGCGAGGTTGGCGGGCGTATGTTTCTGGCGCGGGGATAGAGTTGAAATCGGAAGTTGCGGTTTGGACTCAATACGGTTCACTTAATGGGTTTGAGGTCATTAAGTGGAAAATGGTTATTGGACAACCCCCTCACCCGTCCCGCCCCGGCTGGTGAAAGCGCCGGTTGCGGTCCACCCTCTCCCCCAAGGGGGCGAGGGGGCTGGGGTGAGGGGGTCAAGTTAAGCCCAGCCAGCTTAGGTGAACAGTGTTGGGTTCAGTCTTTATTCCGCTGCCCTGCATTTACACCATAAGAAGTCTCATCCCGATGTTTGTCAAATCCGCTTAGTCAGACAGAGAAGGAGTCACCATGAAAAAGGTTCTACCACGCCGGAGCTTTTTGCAAGCCGCGGGCCTGGCCGCCGCAGGCTCCCTTGTCATCAATCCAAGTGCCGGGGCCCGGCCGGAAGAGGGTTCGGCCCACGCACGCCCCCGGCTCCTAAGCGGATGCTGTGCGTACTCTTACAGAAAATACCTGGAGCCGGGCAAGATGACCATGGCGGACTTCTTTTTGAAGGCCGTGGAGCTTGGGGTCAATGGCGTGGACGTCACCAGCTACTGGCTGAAATCGACCGAGCCTGA
>JARLGN010000242.1 GCA_031292775.1 Acidobacteriota bacterium
ACTCCCGGCGCAACCGCATTGACGCGAATTCCGTGCGGAGCCAGCTCCTTGGCCAGCCCTTTGGTATACGTCAGTAATCCGCCCTTGGCTGCTGCATAGGCCGCCGCGCCCAACCCTCCGCCATTGCGTCCGGCGATGGAAGTGACGTTGACGATGCATCCACTCTTGCGCTCCGCCATTCCCTCCCACACGGCTTGCGTACACAGGAAGGCGCTCTTCAAGTTCAAATCCATAATCTGATCCCAATACTCTTCCGTCATGTCCACCAGGGTTCGGCGCGCAATCAGGTCGCCGGCGTTGTTAACCAGAATATCGATGCCGCCCCACTGTTTGCGCACTTCCGCCACCAGGGCATGAACCTCATCCCGGCGTGTAACGTCGCAGCGAATCGCCAGGGCTTCGCCACCTGCCTTGCGGACGGCCTCCACGGTCTCCTCCGCGCCCTTTTGATTTTTCAAATAGTTCACGCCCACGCGGGCGCCTTCCCGCGCCAAGGCTTCCGCCGTCGCGCGGCCGATTCCGCTTGAGGCCCCAGTAATCAAAGCTACTTTTCCCGTCAACATCATTCCATCCTCCCGGTCAAGCAGTGGTGTGTGACTGCCAAGTTCCAAGCTTTCGCGCTTGGTGAAACTGAAGGCAGCATCGTAACGCATCCGGAACCGCCCGCCAACTACCTTCGCAATGTCGTGGCAGGTAGCCAGAAGCACAAGACGTCCGCGAGATAGATATTGGAAGGAATGTGACCACATTGGAACCTGCTCATGAATCTTTCCCAATTTGGAACGCCCCAACCTTGGTGAGTTGCTTCGCGGCGGGTTGGCCGGCCACATTCCTCAAACTGCAACCGCTGGAAGAATAAAGGGTTCGCTTCCCACTTCCAAACAATTACAGACGTCTTGGGTGATTCCCTTCCTTGTGGGCAGGGACTTGCTTTTTTGGACATGTGCATATGGCAAACATTAGGCGAACGGAACGGAAAGGCAATAAGGAAAGAGCGGGCTGTGTGCTGTTCCCGCTATTGAGTTTGGTTGTGCTTGGCGCCATGGGCTGCCTCGGGTGCAAGAGCTTTTCCCCGGCCGCCAAAGATCCTGGCAAGGGCACCCATCCCTCGCAGGTACAGGGCATCTTGCATCTCGAAAGCTTTGTCGTGAACCTGGCGGACACTGAAGACAACCGGTTCCTCCGCGTCGATATCGATTTGGGGTTGGAAAACCCGTTACCCGGTAAAGAGGGCAAGGGAGGGGAAGGGGAAATACCCACTGCACGCATCCGGGATTCCATCCTGGCGGTGCTGTCCACCTGGCATTCGGACGCTCTACTGGCCCCTGAAGGTAAGCAAAAACTTAAGGATGAACTCCTCCACGCGCTTCGGGAACGCGTGCCTGAGCTGGGAGTGAAAGAGATCTATTTCACGGATTTCCTTGTGCAGCGATGACCTATGGGAAATGAGACTCAAACCCGTGTTGTGGAAGCGATCCCCCCGTCCCGGGAACTCTGGCCGGAGGCGCTTGAATTGCCGTGCCAGCTCCATGTGGCATTGGATGTTCATCATTTCACCATTCGTGACCTCCTATCTCTTAGTGTTAACTCATTGGTGGATACGCAACGCCGTGAAGGTGCGCACGTGCCGGTGCGGGTAAACAGCATCATGGTGGGGTGGGCGGAATTTGACGTGATTGATGGACGTTTGGCGGTCCGAATGACGGAGATGGTTTAACCCGCATCGCCCGTCCTGATCCAAGGAGAGGAACAAAAGCTATGGAAGCCAATGCTGCCAGCCAAACCACCGCCCCGATGGAGACGACCTGGATGGTCGCCCTTAAGAACGCATGGCAATGGGCCCGGCGCGCGGTAAAGGCCCGGAAGACGCGGCGGCTGCGTGTATGCGAAACGTTGTCGCTGGGCGACCGGCGCTTTTTGGCGGTCATTGAATTCGACCGCCAGGAATTCCTGGTGGGGGGAAGCGGCAATTCTTTCGAACTGCTGGCCCGGCTGCACGAGGGGGCGTTGATCGCGGAACCTTATCGGCCGCGGGATTCGCGTGCCATATGACCTCGGTGATTTCTCTTATGAAGCAATTCCGGACCTTATCTTTGGCGAAGTGGTCGGCGGTGGCAGCCGCGGTGATTGTGTTTCCCACGGCGTTGTGTGCCGCGCCGCCGGTCGCGCAAAAGGGCCTGGCAATTCCGGGGCTGACGCAGGGCAGTTCATCGTTGCCCTGGAACATTGTCATTCTGTTGACCGTCCTTACCCTGCTGCCTGCTCTGCTTCTTGCCATGACGCCGTTCGTAAGGATCCTGGTCGTCTTCCACTTTTTGCGACAAGCGCTGGGGACACAGAACACTCCCACCAATCAAACCCTGATCGGATTGGCCCTCTTCCTGACTTATTTCGTCATGCAGCCCGTGGGAGCAAGTGTCTACCAGGTTGCCGTCGTCCCCCTCCAAAACAACCAGATCACAGGCATGGAGGCGTTGGAGAGGGGTTCCACGCCGCTGCGGCAGTTCATGCTGAAGTACGCGCGGCAGAAGGATTTGGCGCTGTTTGTGGAGTTGGCGAAGGAGCCTCGCCCGGCCCGCCCGGAAGACCTATCCATGCGGGTGGTCATTCCCGCGTACATCCTCTCGGAACTGAAGGCGGGATTTCAAATCGGTACGGTGCTGTTCTTCCCCTTCTTGGTGATCGACCTGGTCGTGGCGTCGGTGACCACCTCCGTGGGGATGATGCAATTGCCTCCCGTGGTGATTTCAACTCCGCTGAAGATTTTGCTTTTCGTCCTGGTGGACGGCTGGAACCTGGTCGTGGGTTCTCTGATGAAAAGCTTCTACTAAAGGCAGGAGCCAGAGGACAGGAGCCAGGAGTCAGGAGCGAGGAGTCAGAAGTCAGGAGTCAGAATGGACGTACCGCTAAAACCTGCCAGGACGTTTCAGGACTTGATCGTCTGGCGCAAAGCTCATGAAGGGGAAGAAGTGAGTCGGCTCCTCAATGCCTATTCGAAGGCGATTCAGGGTGCTGCGGCTTGTCATTCTGGCTCCTGACTCCTGGCTCCTGACTCCTCTCGAGGTGTTCTATGTCCCCGGATGTAGCTGTTCAGTACGCTCGCGAAACTCTGGTGATGGCTCTAATGCTGGCCATACCCATTCTGGCGGTTGCCACCGTGGTGAGCTTGTTGATCAGCATTGCGCAGGTAATGACCTCCATTCAGGAGCAAACGGTGGCCACGGTGCCACGGCTCATGGTTGTGGCCATCACTACCATCGTTTTGATGCCGTGGATGTTGCGCAAATTGGTGGGCTTCACCGTATACATGCTTGCGGATTTTCATCGCTGCCTGGGGTAAAAGGCGAGGAGTAAAAAGTGGGTTCAGGGCTTGAATCGGTAATCGGCCGCCTGTTGATTGTGGGCGCACGAGTGAGCGCGTTGATGGTGTTTGCGCCATTCCTGGCGAGTGCAACCATTGCGCCCCGCATCAAAGCCGCCTTTGCCGTGGCGCTGACGGCCCTCCTCTACCCCGTTGTGGCGGCGGGTTTACCCACTCTGACCAGTGCGACAGGGTGGAAGGTTGCCGGCGGTGAAATCGTCGTGGGCATGATCATGGGGATCATGCTCCAGTTCGTTTTTGAGGGATTGGAGTTGGCCGGGCAGGTCGTGGGCTTCCAGGTTGGACATTCGCTGGCAAACTTGATCAATCCCTTGACTGATGTGGAAACTCCAATTCTCGCCAATTTCTATCAAGCGGTGGCCTTGCTGATCTTTCTTGAGTTGAACATTCATCATTGGATCTTGCGAGGGCTGGCAAAGAGTTTTCAGTATTGTCCGCCGGGAATGGTGGTGCTTACTCCCGCGGTGGCGGAGCAGATCTGGCGTGCTGCCGGGGGCATGCTGGTTATTGCCGTGCAGATTGCCATCCCCACCCTCATTGCGACGATGCTAATCGATTTCACCCTGGGCTTCGTGGGACGCGCTTCACCCCAGCTTCCCGTGTTGTTTGTGGGGATTTCGGTGAAGAGCATCGTGGCGTTTCTGATGATCGTGGGGACGCTGAGATTTTGGCCCGGGTTGCTGGAGAAGTATTTCGGCGAAGCGCTCGCGACAAGCGAGCAAGTGATGCATTTGGCACGGTAGGGAGAAGATCGAGTGGCGGACGGAAACCGCACAGAACAAGCAACTCCACGGAGGCGGTTAAAGGCGCGCGAGGAGGGGAACGTCCCGCGCAGCCGTGAGCTACCCGCTGCGCTCGCGCTGATGACCCTCGTGCTGTTTCTGTGGTGGTACCCGCAGGACTGGAAGGATGACTGGCGCGAATTATTGGAGCGTGTTCTGACCTCGGCCGCCCACACCGATATGGCGGGTGGCACACCCGTGCTCAATTGGGTTGCATGGAGGGTTTGTATTTGGGCGGGCCCCAGCATGGCCCTGGTCTGGCTGGTAGCGCTGTCCGGCAGTTTTGCCCTGGGAGGATTTGTCGTGGCTCCCGGAGCGCTTGCTCCCAAGCCGGAGCGGCTAAACCCGGTCAGTAATCTCGGAAAACTGTTTTCGATGGGAGGCGTGCAAGCGCTTTTGAAGTCGTTGATTCCCACCGCTTTTGTGCTCTACATCGCCCTGGCCATGATGATTCGGGACTGGGGCCAGATCATGCAGATGAGCCGGGTGGGCGTGCGCCCGTCGGTGGGTTGGCTGCTTTCGCGCGTCTTTGAGGTCCTGTGGAAGAGTGGATTGGTTTTCACCCTCTGGTCAGGATTTGACGTGCTTATGGCGCGCCTCAACTTTGAGCGCCAGCTCCGCATGAGCCAACAGGAAGTGCGTGAGGACTACAAGGAATCGGAAGGCCACCCGGCAATCCGCGGACGAATCCGCAAGCTTCAGCGGGAGATGCGCCGCCGCCGGATGTTGCGGGACGTCGGGCGCGCCACCGTGGTTATCACCAACCCCAACGAATATGCCGTGGCGCTCGAGTACAAGCCGGAGACCATGGCCGCTCCAGTGGTAGTGGCGAAGGGCCGCAATTTGCTGGCACAAAAAATCAAGCGCGAGGCGCGCTGGCACGGAATTCCCATCGTGGAAAATCCGCCCCTGGCCCAAGCCCTCTACCGCGCCGCCGAAGTCGGTCAGACCATCCCGGCGAAATTGTACACAGCGGTCGCGGAAATCCTGGCCTTCATCTTCCGAACCCAGAAGCTGATGACCTCCGCCGCTGCTCAAAAGGGAAACCAGGTTGGCGCCCATTAGGGGGTTAGACCACGAATAGCGTAAGTGAACGAACACATTTTTTCGACCCGGGCAGGGAAGTGATGTCCCATCCCGGCAACAGTAATAGCCGAAAGGTCCGCCGGCCCGATTTCAGGTCATGATGATGAAACCCGCACTCCCCAACCCGGTTCCCGCCAGCAAGGCTAAGGGCATGTCCCTGGACTGGGCGGTTCCCTTAATTGCCGTGGCAATGGTGTTTGTAATGTTGATCCCCTTGCCGCCCTTTGTGCTGGACCTTCTTCTGTCAGCCAGCCTCACGGCCTCCGTCCTGGTGCTGTTGGTAGCGATGTACATCACGCGGCCGGTGCAATTCTCCGTGTTCCCGTCCCTCCTCCTGCTTCTAACCTTGTTCCGCCTGTCGCTGGGGTTGGCGAGCAGCCGGCGCATTCTGCTGCACGGCAATGAGGGCGCCACGGCCGCGGGGCATGTAATCGGAGCGTTTGGGCAGTATGTGGTGGGCGGCAATTACATTGTCGGTTTCGTCCTGTTTGTGGCCTTGATCGCGATTCAGTACCTGGTAATCAACCACGGCGCGGTGCGCATCGCGGAGGTGACGGCGCGCTTCACCTTGGACGCATTGCCGGGAAAACAGATGGCCATTGACGCTGATCTTGGCGCCGGCCTGATTGACGAAACCCAGGCGCGTGCCCGGCGTGAACTAGTAGGCCGGGAGGCAGAGTTCTATGGGGCGATGGATGGCGCGGCGCGCTTCAGCCAACGGGACGCTTTGGCCACGGTGCTCATTACTGCCATCAACATTATTGCCGGCTTTTTGATAGGAGTCTTCTATCACGGAGTCCAGCTCAGCGAAGCCCTGAAGACATACACCATCCTAACCGTTGGGGATGGCCTGATCACTATGATTCCGTCGCTCCTGGTCTCCGTCGCCGGGGCAATGGTGGCCACGCGCGCTTCCTCACAATCGAGCTTGGGAGAGGACATCACCAAGCAACTGCTACCGCGCAGCAATCCTCTGTGGATCGTGTCCGGCGTAATGGGCACGCTCGCCCTCATTCCAGGATTGCCGAAGATCCCGTTCTTTCTGATGTCCGGCATTTTTGCCTGGCTGGCCCGGCGCACGCAGCGCGGCATCGCCGCCAAAGAAGCCGAAAAAGTGAGCCCTGCCACTGCCCTGCCACCGGAAAAAGCCCAGGACCAACTGGAGACGCTGCTGCGGCTGGACGATTTAAGTCTGGAAGTGGGCTATGGCCTCGTAACGCTGGTCGACCAGGCACAGGGTGGCCAGTTGCTGACGCGCATTCGTGCTTTGCGGAAGCACCTCGCGCTCCAACTTGGCTTCATCATTCCTCCCGTTCACATTACCGACAATGCACAGCTCAATCCCCGCGAGTATGTCATCCGCCTGCGTGGGGTGGAAATCGCGCGCTGGGAAATGGCCCAGGAGAGCCTGCTGGCCATCAGTTCGGAAGCAACGGCGCAGCCCTTGGACGGGCGGGAAACACGCGAACCTGCTTTCGGCGTTCCCGCCAAATGGATCGCGGCCAACCTTCGCGACCGGGCTTTGGCTTCCGGCTATGCGGTGGTGGATCAGACCTCGGCACTGGCCACCCACCTGGCGGAAGTCATTAAGCAACATGCTTACGAGTTGCTGACCCGGCAGGAAACCAAGCGGCTGCTCGATGCCAATGCGGAATCCCAACCCAAGTTGGTGGAAGAGCTCGTCCCCAAACTGCTCAGCTTGGGCGAGGTTCAGAAGGTACTCCAACAACTGTTGCGCGAGCAGGTTTCAATTCGCGACCTGGTCACAATTCTCGAAACGCTTCTTGACACCGCGAGTGTCAACAAGAATCCGGTCCTGCTGGTGGAAACCGCCCGGCAGGCCTTGGGGCGCGCCCTGGTTCAGCCTCTTCTCGGGGACGATGGAAAGCTTACCGTCATCCAGCTTGACACCCTGGTGGAAGAACAACTCGCGCAGGTCCTGGACCCGCAAGCTGCCAACCGCTCACCGAACGCCCTGCAACCATCGCTGATTCGCCGAGTGCTGGAGGGCATGAAGAAACTCCTGGGTGAGCCGCTATCGGTGCCTTCGCCCATCGTTCTTTGCAGCAGCCCGACACGTTTTCACTTGCGACGCTTGATGGAGCCATTCCTTCCCCGGTTGGTGGTTCTGTCGCCAGCGGAAATTCCCGCTGCGGTCTCCATTCAATCCCTGGGGGTAGTGCAGTAAGGGGTCACAAGGATCCCTCGACGAAAGGAAAAGAACTATGAATGCCGCAAAAAAGGCCTATGAGTCTGTTTCGAATCTCGATCCTGGAGAGCAGGAGCGCCTGCTTTTGGAACAACTCCCGCAAGTACGTTATATTGCCCGCCGGATCCATGATCGCCTGCCCGCCCACGTTCCGTTTGATGACCTGGTCCAGGCAGGAATTCTGGGTCTTATGGAGGCGCTCCACAAATTCGATCCCAACAAAAATGTGGAACTTAAGACGTACGCGAAACACAGGATCCAGGGAGCGATACTCGACAGTTTGCGCGACCTCGATTGGAGCCCGCGCCCCTTGCGCAAAAAGGCGCGCCAACTTGAGCAGGCGCACCAGCGGCTTCGCGCTCAGTTTGGGCGGCCGGCGACAGAACCCGAACTGGCGCTCGAATTAGGAATGGAATTAAAGGAATTGCAGCACTTATTAGGTGACCTGCGGGGGCTTGACCTGGGAAGTCTGCAGGATGAATTCACGGAGTCGGGACAGGAACGCGAGAGTCTTGCCGCCCCCACGGAAGGGCCCGACGAGGAACCCTACACGCAATGCCTGCAAGGCGAGCTCCGCGACATCCTAACCCACGCCGTGGGTGAACTTCAACCTCGCGAGCGGCAAGTCCTCTCCCTTTATTACTTCGAGGAACTGACGATGAAAGAAGTCGGGGCAGTTTTGGGAGTGGGGGAGGCGCGGGTTTCGCAAATCCATTCTGCCGCGCTGGTTCGTCTGCGAGCCCGAATGAGGGGATTGATTGAGTCCTCTCCCTCGCCATTGGATAGTCCGCCCCCCATACAAACCGGTGCCATGGAGACGTCATGGAGAAGATTCTAACCCAAGAGGAGATTGACGCCCTTTTTCGAGCGGCACAAGGGCGGGTTGCCGAGTCACCGAAGGGCCCCGTCGATCAGCGTGTTCTGACGGCGTGCAATTTTCGCCAATCGGCCCGCATCTCCAAGGAACAACTCCGCTCGGTAAGCCAGTTGCACGAGCTCTTCGCGAGAAATCTCACCCACTCGTTGGGCGCCTATCTGCGGCTCGCATTCGAGGTCAATCTCGTGTCGGCTGAGCAGCTCAACTATGGCGAGTTCCTGCAGCGCATTCCCGAAGTTACCTATCTGGTTTCCATGGCATTGCGCCCCATGGGAATATCGGCGGCGATTGAAATTGATTTAACTCTGGCGTTTCCGATTATTGATGTCTTGTTGGGAGGCCCGGGCCGGGTGGAACCGACCGTGCGAGAGATCACTGAAATCGAGGAGCAGATCCTGGAAAGCGTGGTGAAAATCATCGGCAGGGAGCTTGAAAATACGTGGCTTCCGGTGTTGGAAGTACAATTTACTTTTGAGTCCCGGCTACGTCAGGCTGATATTTCCCGCCTTATGCCACCCAGTGAAAAGATTCTCTCCTTGAGCTTCGAAATCCGGATGCCCGAAGCGCGTGGAATGTTGAATGTGGCCCTGCCCGCCGCCGTCTCCAATGCCCTTTTGCGGAAGCTCACGGCGCAGGCTTCCTACCGCAAGCAGCGCGGCACAACTGATAGCACCTCGCAAATGCGCAGGCGCCTTGACCATTGTATATTCCCTCTCCAGTTGGTCCTGCCAAAGCAGCGCGTTCGCGTCTCCCAAATCCTGTCGCTGGAACACGGTGACGTCTTGAAGCTGAATTGTTCCGTAGGGGAATTCGCGAATCTGTTGGTGAGCGACAAGGAGTTGTTTCATGCCCGCCCGGTTCGCGCCGGAAGCCGAAGGGCCGCACAGGTGGATGCACGCGTGCATTCCCTGGACCCGGTCCAAAAGGAGGCTGCATGAGCACTGATTCCCAGGCCCCGCACAGCCCGAAAATGCAGGCGTACCTCCAAGCCTGGGGTACAAGTATTTCCCGGGTCCTTCAGGAAGTGGCCGGTGCACCTCACACCTGGCAGGAACTTTCCCCGGAAGCAACGAAGGAACTGTTGTCCTCTCTGAAGGAAGACGGCATCAGCCTCCAATTCGAGGCAAGCCAGCACCTGACAGGGAAGCAGGGATTTGTCCTGTCGAAGAAAGATGCTGTACGGCTGTCCCAGTTGTTACTGGCGGAGCCCGAGGACGGAAGCTCGGCAATGACCGATGACCATCGGGACGCCATTGCTGAGTTGTTCCGTCAGTTTGCAGGCGCAGCCGCTTCTGCCCTCAAGGGATTGGCGGGAGGAGAGGTTAGCTTCAAGTGGTCGGGGTTGGAACCGTTTCCAGGGGAGCCGGCCGAACGGGCTGGTATGCAGTGGAGCAGCCCGGGGCTCGCATCTATCGCTCTGGTCGCCGAGCTCGATGCGGGATTGATGACAGCGTTGAACCCTGTCGCCGCACCGGTTGTCCAGGCTCTGGAACTACCCGCACCTACTCATCCGCCCGCCCCTTTGGTGCCGGCCCGTGATCCCAAGCTGGAATTATTAATGGATGTGGAACTGGATGTTACCCTGCGCTTTGGTGAACGCCAAATGGTTCTCCACGATATCCTGGATTTGAGCGCCGGGTCGGTGGTGGAGCTCAATCAATGTGTCCAGGACCCGGTCGAGTTGCTGGTAGGGAACAAGGTAATTGCTCGCGGGGAAGTTGTGGTGGTGGACGGAAGTTATGGGCTGCGGGTATTGGAAATCGTGAGCCCGATGGAAAGAATCGCATCTCTTAAGGTGTAAGTGCGGCCAAGGATGCGGATATACGCAAATGCCTGACAATAAGAAGTCGTGGAGCACGCCGCATGGCGATACTTAAATCTGAGCGCTTTCTACAATGCGAATCCCCTGCCTGCTCCCGCCAGCGACGATCCTGGCGGGCGTGGCTGGACCCCGTGCGCGGCCTCTCCCTTGATGGCCACTGGTATTGCAGTCCCGGATGCTTTGAACAGGCTCTCGCTTTCGCCATTGGGCAGTCCCTTCCCGGGACAGCTCAACCTGCTCCGGTCCACCGGGTTCCCCTTGGGTTGCTGATGCTTTCCCGAGGTCTGGTAGATAACGAACAACTCAAAAAGGCATTGAAAGCGCAGAAGGATTCTGGCAGCGGACGAGTGGGGGAATGGCTTCGACATATCGGGGCGGTTAGCGAAGAGCAAGTGACTCAAATGTTGGGTTTGCAGTGGTCCATTCCGGTTTTTCCTATCAACCAAAGCCGGCAGTATCTGGAATGCGCCAACCTCATACCCTTTCCCCTGCTGGAATTGGCGGAAATGCTTCCCGTTCACCACATTCGCAGCAGCCAAACTCTTTACATGGCATTCGTTGATCGTATCAACTACACAGCGCTTTATTCCGTTGAAAAGATGCTGGCCTGTCACACCGAGCCGTGCCTGGCTTTGCAGTCCCAGGTTATTCAGGCATTGAAGGAGCTACGCAGCAGGCATCACCCAGTGCAAGTTCCCGATGACGGAATCTCTGATCCCTCGGAGATGGCAAACACGATTCTGACCCATGCCGTCAGGCTGGGCGCGGCGGATGTTAGAGTTAGCGGATTTGGCGGTTTAATCTGGGCGCGCATCCTCACCACGTCCGGGTACACAGATATCCTATTCCACGCACATTCAATCCGACCTGAGATCCTTCTTCCGTTGGAATCAACGCAATGAACCTGTGTTGAGGCGGATCGCGAACGAGCCTTCGGCGAAGCCACGCAGAGTTTTCTCTTTCCCCATTGCCACCCAACCAAACCACTTCCTTTTTTTGCCAGAGCGCAGTAACTTCTCCTGTTCGGGGTTCCAGGTTTATCCAAAGATTCGCTCGGGCAGATGCAAGAGGTCGGGGCTCCAATTGAAATCGTTTGGAGGTGGGCTTTATGGAGACAAGGCTGCGCATACGGCGGTCCACACTGATCTTGCTCGCAGCCCTGGCAGTTTGGACATGGTTTCACACCATGCCGCAAACCATGCCGGCGGCGCCGTTCAACGGGCACTTGCTCACTCCCGGACAGGTGAGTGCGGCCAACCCGGCTTCAGGAAGAGGTATGACGCAGGCGAGTGATTTCCTGGCCTCCGAACCTACGGGGTGGGTTGATCTCATGCCGAAGGATTCCCTGCAGGGTTGGACACGCATGACCGTCCCGCCCGGGAAGGTTTTGGATCCCGTCAACCAGTGGAAGCTCGACAAAGAAAATGGAACCATCCTCTGCGAAGGCAATCATGGGCACGAATGGCTGCGCTACGATCACGAACTCGCAGACTTCCTTCTCCACGTAGAATGGCGGTTCGAAAAGCGTGAAGGACTGAAGGGGTATAACAGCGGAGTTTTCGTGCGGAACGACCGGGAGGGACGGGTTTGGCACCAGGCGCAGGTGGGAGCCCAGGCGTATATTTTTGGGCAGACTTTGATCCACGGGGAGCTGTCGCCGATGATCAAAACTCCCCCCCATGCGGATTCTCTTCACCCTATTGGGGAATGGAACACCTACGAGATTCGATGCGATGGCCCGAAAATCACACTGTGGGTCAATGGTGATTTGACCGGTGAATTCGCGGTGCCCGAGGTATCCACAGGCTATTGGGGCCTGGAAGCGGAAGGCTATCGGATCGAGTTTCGAAATATCAAACTGAAAGCCCTGCCTTGATTCGCAAGGTTCATTCAAACCCATGGCGCTTGCATGCGGCGCGGAACAGATGATAAGCCTTCTCGAAATCTTCCACCGCCGCAAGGTTGGGCGAATGGGATTCCTTGACGCGGGTCATACTTCGGATGGCCGCCGTCAAATCCCCGCCGAATAGGGTTGTTCCTGCAGCCAGAACCGCTGCCCCGAATGACGCGGTGGGATTCGCGCAACGCACGATGGTGCGATTAAGCACGTTGGCGCGAAGGTGTGAAAGCACCGGGCTGGCGGCCGCACTTCCCGCGGAAAACACTTCGTTCCCAACGGCCACTCCGCAGGCCTCCAGCCGCTCATAACCCCATCGTTCCACGCAGGCAAGCGATTGCAGTTGGGCCGCATAAGCCTCACTTGGCGACCCTGGCTTCCCTTCGACAAAGGACTTGGCGGCAGGATTCAAAAATGGGAAGCGCTCCCCGCGATCTCCAAGGAGGTAGCACTGAACCGAGGTCGGCAGGTGCGTCGCTGCGTGCCGATCCATCTCCGCGGGAGCAATGCCGGGCTCATTGAATTTAAGACTGCCCGGCCCCGTGTTGCTGGCCGCGCCCGGTGCCCATAAGTTGCTGGGGAGATGGTGGCAGTATATTCCCGGTCCCAGCCGCGGCTTGGCACGGGCCAGGACTTTCCAAACCAGGGTTGTTCCCAGCGTCGTGTTGGCATGGCCTGGTTCGCGCGCCCCCGACCCGATGAGACTCGCGAGACCGTCGGTGGCTCCAGCCAGCACTGGTACGCCGGCAATCAATCCGGTCTCCTCACTCGCTTGTGCGGAAACCGTTCCGACTTGATATCCTGGAGCGACAACCCTGGGGAGCATTGCGGCGGGGATATCGGCAAGACCGACCGCTGCGCTCCACTCACTTTTCTCCTGGTCGTAACCAAGCTTGAGCGCATTGGAGTAATCGCAAACCCCCGATTGTCCCGTCAGCTTTGCGGTCAGCCAATCGGCGGGATGCATGATGTATGACGCACGCTCCCACGCGGACGGTTCCTCCTGCCGCAACCAAAGAGCCTTGGTGAGAGAGAAAGCCGAGTTCACCTCTGCTTGCCCGGAAGGAAGCCGCCGGTTTAATTCATTGGCGACCGTTGCGGCGCGCCCATCATCGTAAAGCATCGCCGGCCGAACCGGTTCACCCTGCGCATCCGCCAGCACCAATGAACCCGAGGTCGATGTCACGGCAATCCCTGCGACATAAGCCCAATGCCGGCCTGCTTGCAGATTCTCCCTTAATTCATTAATCGTGCGGCAGACCGCCCGCCACCACTCGCTCGGGTCTTGCTCGTGCGCCGATCCTGCCGCGGGCAAGTCGGAAAGCACCGCGCGAGATTCCGCCAGTACCTCGCCCTCCGCGGTAGCAGCCAGGGATCGAACCCCGCTGGTTCCGACATCGATACCGAGCACAATGGGAAGCTTCGATGAAATCATGTTAGGGCAGACGAACCGAGAAAATGCTGAATGTCGCGCAGCACTTGCTGAAACATTTCCTGGGTCAATCGTCCGGTCTGGGTGTTTTGCTGGCTGGGGTGGTAGGAGCAAAACAAGCGGGGCAGGCCTGCGGGCAGCGCGAAACTCGCCCCGTGGGAAAACGCCAGGCTCGACCGGCGCGGGAAGCCCTCGCGATTTCCGACCAGGCGCAGGTAAGCATCAAACGCGATGCGGCCCAGCACCAGGACGGCGCGCACGCGCGTCAGGATCTCCAATTCCTTCTCCAAGTACGGTTGGCAATTGCGCAACTCTTCCGGCCGCGGTTTATTCGCGGGCGGTGCACACCGAAGTGGTGCGGTGATGTAACAGTTGCGAAGCTCCAGTCCGTCGTCCCGACCCCGCGAGGTGGGCTGATTTGCGAATCCAACTTCATGGAGCCCGTGATAGAGGAAGTCGCCGGAGCGGTCACCGGTAAACATCCTGCCAGTGCGATTGGCGCCGTGCGCTCCGGGGGCCAGACCCAGAATCAAGAGTTCGGCGCGAGGATCGCCGAAGCTCGGCACGGGTTTGCCCCAGTAATCACAATCGCGATACATGCGGCGCTTTTCTTTGGCCACTTTGCGGCAGTAGGTGATGAGGGAATCACAGCGAGTGCATGCGACCACCTGTCGTTGGAGTTTGGCGAGTTCACGATCCGTTTTCTGCATGGGAGGATTACTTTATGGTGCAGGCATTTACTTGACAACGGTACCCCAGGCCATGATAGAGGCTTAGATGGTATTGGCAGGCTGTGCCTTTGCGGTACTTTTTGTCCCTGTCATCGCCAGGATGCTGTTCCACTGGGCATCCGAAACGGACATTACGGACAGGCGCGGCAACCTCACCAGGTCGAAGTCCTTGAGCGCGCTTGATTTCTTGATTTCGTCAAGGCTCACGGGCCGGGCGAGTTTCTCTTTCGCTTCCAGGTCGATCACCACCAGGCGCGCGTCTTTTTGCTGGGGATCGGGATAGGGGTCACTGACAGCTTTTGCCAAGCCCACCACGGCGCGTTCGTCTCCGGTGTGATAGACCATCACTTGGTCGCCGCGGCGCACATTGCGCAGATTCTTCAACGCCAGGTTATTCGAAATGCCGTCCCACACGGTTTTCCCATCGCGCTGGAGGTCGAAAAACGAGTAGTGTTCGGGGTCGGACTTTAACAACCACTTGGCCGCCATATTTTACCCTCCGATTCACGTTGATCTGCCCGAAGTGGCAGGACTTATTGTACGGGAAATCCCTTTGCCCTGCACAGGCGGCTTATCGAGAGGGTCCGCGGGACGGCAAGATCCCCTGTATCCAATTGTTCCGTGTCGCATCCAATCATGCGGGAGGTAAAAGGAAAAGACTATGGAAAAGGTTCTACATGTTCAACCAGCGGAT
>JARLGN010000034.1 GCA_031292775.1 Acidobacteriota bacterium
AACAACCCGGATTGGTGGACCTCCCACCACACCGCGCTGCTGACCATGGGAGCATACTCCTTCATTCACCGCAAACTCTACATGGCGGATACGGGCAGCGTGATGACCATCGACAAGCCCATCGCCTTGGCCGACGCGCAGATTACCACCACCTTCTTCGGCATCAACGGCAGCCAATTGATGATGGGAGACGACGTTGACCGCATGGACGAAGGACGCATGAAGATGATCCGGATGGTCTTCCCGCGCCTGCCCCAAACGCCGCGCCCGCTGGATCTTTTCGACAAGGCGGAATTGGATTACCCCCAACTCTTCCACCTACCCGTGGAGCGCGAATGGGACCGATGGGAATTGCTCGCCATCTTCAATCTAGGCAAGGAAACAATTTCCAAGACGGTCGCCTTTGAGCGACTGGGACTCGATCCCCACATGCCCCACGCGGTCTGGGACTTCTGGAATGGCCGATTCCAGGGCGTTGTCCAAGGCTCTGTTTCCATCGACGTCCCGCCGCGCAGCGTCAAACTTCTTCGCATTGCGCGCGACCGTGATTATCCCTGGCTGCTTTCCACGGACATGCACGTCCGTCAGGGGCAAGCGGAGATTGAAGATTGCCGTTGGGATGACGCAAGCATGACACTTACCGTCCGCGCCCAGCGCCCCGCCGGACACGATGGCAGCATCTACGTGCGCGCCCCCAAGGGATGGGCGCTCGCCGAACCCAAAGGCCTGTGGCTGGCCCGCGACGGCCGGGATAATTCCCTGGTCATCCGCAAAGCCCTTGCCTTCGAGGACACGCCGGTGGAAGTGAAGATGCACTTCGATCGGTATACCGCCTAACGCCGTGCCTCCATTATGCGAACGCCTCGCCACTTCGCGCCGCTCCCAGAGTTGAGCCCGCCCGCTATACCCCACAGCGTCTGAAAGCCTATCTTGGCCGGTGGCCATTTTTCAGGTGGGCAACTTCCAAGGTGGAACCCCAAACCCGGTGACTAGCGAGGGGCCGGCTTGGTGGTTAGTTTTGCTCTTTGAGTTCGAGAGGGAGGAAGTAAAACCGCAAGGGCAGCGGGGATCGGCAAGCCGAGAAAGGACTCGGGCCCGCCAACCCCGGCCACGCTGCGGGCTCTGCTATATGGCTTCTGCCCGTCGAATCGTCCACAAGTCATCCGAGAGGTTGCGATTCTCAAGATACTCGTACGGCATAGTAAAGTATCCGCCTTGTCCCCAGTCCGCCCCCCAGGAGTTCCGTACCAGAATTCTCTTTTCCGAATCGTTATATCCCACCGCCACCACTGCGTGTCCGCCGACTTGGCGCTCGCCGTGTTTGGGCAGATCCAGAATTCCTGACTTTGCGACCGCGCGAGATTCAAAACTCTCATAGACAGAGAAACCAAACACAAAAGGAAAACCGTCTGCCAGGCAGGCGCGCATTTCATCAAGGGTTTGAATCCTCTGGTAAGAGGTAACCTGGTGTTTAGACGCCTCCGTATAGCAGGATTTTGGAGGTTTCACATTCCACTTGTTCTGGGTGTACGGCCATTTCTTTTCGGTACACACTCCCTGCTTGACGAGCGTCTTTATCCCATCACGAATGGCAGCGCCACCGTCTGACTTAACGCTGTGTTCGATGACTCGCTCGTTGTAATAAATGAAGAGGCGGCTCAAATTCTGAAAAGGGGCCTTATCCTTGACCTCCAGAATTTCGAGCACGCCAGCCAGTGCATTTCCTGTACAACTGCTCAGGTTCCCCTGGTTTTCAACGGCCGGACAGATGGAGCGCAGATCAACAGAGGAGGGCAGCGGGGCCCCAACTCTGTGAACGACGCCGTACAGAACATCCCGGTGGTCTGGAAGGTCAGGGTTCCAACCATAAGTAATTTTCTTTGCCGGCTTGGGGCGCACTGCTTTCTTTGTAGGCATGGGAATCTCTCCTTTTTAGTACTGAGCCTGCCCTCGTAACACAGAGGACGGCACACGACTCGCATTGAAACGCGATGGCGTCACGACCTGTTAATGCGCCGAAATAGTTGATCTCAAACCTTGGTTCTCAAGAGTCTACTCCAGCAACAGGCATTTTGTCATTCAGCATTTCCCCGTCCGGTGACGTTGTGCGCGGGCGTCCCGATCGACAGCATCGAGGCAGGCCCGTGAACAGTCTTGGCCAAGACGGCCGCCAGCTCATCGCTCCCATGCGGTGAAAATGGCCGTGCCACGAGAGGTCAGAGAGGCACTGGCTTGCCGCAAGAAGGAATTGTAGGGAACCACTGGTCGGGAAAGGCAAAGCCCCAATTTGTCATGCGCGAATGAGTTTGCGAAAGTATACTATTGCGGCCAAGGATGCGAAAATGGGATCCTGATCCACTCACACCCCGCCGGTTTCCTCCGGCGCACGAGGAGATTACCAACATGAAACGCTACGTGATGCTGTTCTCTCTGTTTTTCTTGATGTCCTTGATGGTTTTCGCCGCCGGCCCCAAGACCTATCAGGTCACCGGACCGATTTTAGACATCAAGGGTGATGTCATTACCGTGCAAAAAGGGACCGAGAAGTGGGAACTCGCCCTCGACAAGACCACAAAAGTCACGGGAGACCTCAAGGTGGGATCCAAAGTGACCATTGAGTACCAAATGAAGGCTACAACGGTCACGGTGAAGCCAGCGGCGCCGAAGCCCGCCAGCCCAGCAAAGCACAGTTGATTTGAAGCTGCTTTTGCGCTTGATGACTCTGGGATGGAAAGTCGGTTTCCATGCTGCCGGAGGAGAGCAGTCGTAGCGCGGACCTCCGCATTTGAGGTCCGCGGCTCTTCCCGCGATTACGACAAATCTCAACGACGCCCCCATCCGCGCCGATTTGGGAGCGAGCATCTGATGAAAAGCGGCTGACCTTAACGACAAAGGTCTGCGCTACGCTTGCTTCTATTCTCCGCCTTATTATCCTGTCCATCCTGCCCATCCATGTTAACTTCGCCACATGAGGTCCGCGGCTCTTCCCGCCGATTATGACAAATCTCAACAACACCCCCTCGAATCTGGGAGCGAGCATCTGATGAAAAGCGTAGACCTTAACAACAAAGGTCTGCGCTACGCTGGCTTGGAATACCTACGATTGACGCGAATAGACCTCATCCGCTGAGGGGAGGTCGATGGTTATACCCAGGCTAGTGCCTTCGCTTGTCGAATGAATGGTCAGGGTCTGTGAGTCGTGAGACAACTGCCACTTCTCCTTCATATGGAGTACAGTGCCACGCACCGGAATGATGGATTCAATCACCAGCGCCTTTCCTTTGAGACGCGCCGTGTCTTTGCTTGGAAAGCCACCTGAAGTGATGTTTTCTGATGGCGAGCCGTCTAGGAAGTACCGGGCGGTTCTTGCCTGTCCGGCTTCACTGAACGTGGCTTCCAGGCTTTTTTCGGTTGGAGTCACTCGAAGGTAGCTGCGTGGTGAAGCTTTTTCGTGTTTGCCGACCTTAGGCGGGTTCAGCAGATAAAGGCCGGAAAAATCGGGCTTTTCTTGGGCCGACGCAGAGGATAGGAGGAAAATGATCATCAGCGCATATCGCGTTGCTTTCAT
>JARLGN010000243.1 GCA_031292775.1 Acidobacteriota bacterium
CTCTCGCATCGCGTCGTTGAGATCTGTTTCTTATTGATGCTCGTTGGAATACTCAACCTGCCGCTGAAAGCGGTTGCGCCGAAAAACGACACCGGAATGATTGCCAGCAAGGGGCAAGCGGTTTCGCTAATTGTGGTGGGGAATCATGCCAGCCCCTCCGATCGTTTCGTGGCGGGCGAGTTGCAGCGTTACATCGAAATGCTGTCCGGAGCGAAGTTGGCGATCATCACCGCCAATGAGGTTGGTCGGCAGGCGAAGGGTCTCGGCCTTCTGCTGGTTGGCGGGCCCGCGGGCAACGAATTGGTGGGCGACGCGGCACGCCGCGGGCAGATCAACTTTAGTGGACTAAAGACACAAGGCTACCTTCTGCGCCGAATCACCGTGCATGGGCGGCCCGCATTGGTCATCGGCGGGAATGACGAAGCGGGGACAATGTATGCAGGCTACGACTTTCTGGAGCGCCTGGGATTCGTCTTCCTGCTGACCAAAGACATCCTGCCGGAGAAACGCGCCGAGCTTGCACTGCCCTCACTGGATGAACGTGTTGAACCTGCCTTTCGCCGGCGCGGCGTGAATATCAACAATTGCTATCCCAACCAGACGATATGGTCGCTGGCAGACTGGCAAAGAACCATCGACCAGATGGCCAAGATGCGGATGAATTACCTCCAGATATTCTGGTTTCCCAACACTCCCTGGTTGACTTACGAATATCGTGGCGAGAAGAATTTCCTCGGTGACGCATCGGTGAAGGAAAGTGGCTACATGTTGTGGCGGGAATCACAGGGTTCCTTCCTGGTCAAGGACATGACGGTTGGCCGCGAACACTTCAAGTACCCGCGCATTGCCCCGCCTGAGTTGCAGGATGTTCAAACCCCGGACCAGGCTTTCACCAAGGCGCAGGACCTATTACGGGCTGTCATCGCTTACGCCAAAACGCGCAAGATTGACACGTGGCTGGCGATCGATCCGGTCAGTGTTCCTCCCAACCTGGGACGCTTTGCACGCGATCGCGCCGGTGACCTTCCCTTTCAAAAAATTCTGGGCGGGGCTTACATGTGTCCAGACGATCCAGTTGCGCACGAAATCAACGAAAGCCGGATGCGGAGCCTCTTTTCCACTTACCCTGGTGCGCAGGGTTACTTCCTCTGGTTCCCGGAACTTTACCCCGTGTGTGACGATCCCCAAAGCCGCGCCTACACCCTGAAGGAGCGGCCCAAGCTTTTCGCCGATGAGACTCTGCACCGGAAGGCATATGTAAACAATTATGAGCGCGACCCCAATCGCGTGGTGGATTCCGATGCCGGCGCCTTGGAGTTGATTCGCAGCGCGATGGAGGCCGGCGAACGCCTCAATCCACAGGCGCAAGTGGGCATTGGCGCCTTTGGACGAGGGTTTGTCTATCCACTGCTCGACAAGATGTTTCCCAAGAATGTGCCTTTCACCGACATGATTTCCCGCGCCATATGGACTCCCAAGGGCGTGCCGATGGGTGATTACGGGGGCATGGGCGAACGCGAACGCACTGTGATTGCGCGCTCCGACGACGATAGCAGCATGCTGGGTATGCAGTTCAACGTGAACATGTATTACAAGGACCGCACGTTTGAAGGAGCGCTCGAAAATGGGGTGACGGGGCACGCGATGCAAGTGAACCGCGCGCGCGGCATGGAGCACAATGAACGATTCTTGGCCGAAGGCGGCTGGAAGCCCCATCTGACGCCGGGCGAGTTTTATAGCTCCTACACCCGCCGCATCTTTGGGGAAGCTGCCGCGCCGGAAGCCTTGAAGGCATACCAGATCCTGGAGGAAAACGAGGAGTATCTAGGCTGGACTGGCCGGGCGAATTTCCCTTGCTGCGGGGTTGCTCCCGAGATCAGCATTATTCGGACATACGCGGATCAGGGGAACCCCTACGATGGTCCGACGTTCACCGGTTGGGCGGGTTTCCTCGTTCACGCCCGCAAGCTGCCCAGTTTCTATGCCCATTCTGCGGGCCTTCTGCGGCAGGCAGCCTCCCATCTCGATCAGGCTGAGAAGGTCGCTGCTCCGGGAAGCCGCGCGGAACTGGATTACCTCCGGAACAAAACCGAAGCTTACGCCATGCACCTCGACACCATGGTGCTTCTCGACCAGGCTTACCTTGAGTTCGATGCGGCGTTCCAGTTGCGTTTAGAGCACCCTGCGGAATTCGTGCAGAAGCTGGATCATAGCCTGGAGATGTTCCGCGAAGCTCACCGGATGTCCATCGCGATGGCCACCAAGTTTTCCGAGATCATCGACGATCCTTCCGACCTCGGCGTTCTCTACCGGATCAATGTTTATATGATTGACGGCACGGACTGTGTTCTAAAATTCATGCAGAATATCGACGACTTCCACCATGGGAAGCCTTACTTGAATCCCGTGCCCTTTGAGAAGGTCTTTATGGATTGGCCGCGGGTTAAGCATGGGCGATTGTGATGTGGCGTGGGACTTACCCATGGATTGATATCTGCGGTTACTCATGGTTTGCAGTCTGCCGCGATCTCACTCGCACCAGCCTGGACTTTTCACCAAGTGGTGCGCTGGCGCCGTCTGCCGTCTACAGTTTTGTTGCGAGTCAGCGGGCATTTTGTCCAGTTCGAATCCTGTTTTCCATAGATTGCGCAAGTGGCTTTATTCTCAGCATGTTGTCAGCTTTTGCGCAAGAAAACTTGCTCTTACGGCCCTTTATATTCAAGATGTTACCAGCTTTGGGAAGATACGGATTTGGCGCAAAAGCGGATATGATGTCACATGCGATTTGGGGAGAATTGAGGCGGGGAAACAACATCTTAACGTTCCTTCCAATTCCATGACTCGGGAGTGGGTACCGGCGGGCAACCGGCCCGGGCCAATTCCTATGCCTACATGGTAGCCTATTAACTCGAAATTGTCAAGAGTGAAAGGCCGGTGGCGCCCGCCGCCTGCAGTACCCGCTCCCCAGACGTCGGATTCCAGTGAGAGATCCCGGGCTAACTTGGCAGGGACCGCAGGCTGGCGAGGAGTTTTTCCAGGGGGGAGGGTATTGAGCACGCCCGACTTTTCCATCCAGCCACCGGGGGAAGGGAAGTGGCTGGCGCAAGCAGGTGACCTCGCTATTCTGGTCTGTGCGGCCGGAGTTTTAGGCGCCCTCCTCCTCGCGTTTAAAGAGGGTTTCGATGTCGCGAGCGCCATGTAGTATACGGATGATCTCGACATCGTTTTCGACTCGCCGATAAAAAACCAGATGGTTGGGAAATCGTCTCAATGGGAACATTCTCATGCCGTGCAGGAAGGAGCTTCTGAATTCAGCCCGGGTGCCTATTTCAGGCTGGCTGGCGATAAGACGGAACGTCTCATCAGCGGCGCGGTAGAAACGAAGACCGGTCTGCAGGGATTGATGTCTTGTCAGATACTCGGCTTGGTCAATAATATCCTGGTCGGTGGCGGGCCGAAGGATGATGCGGCTTTTCACCGCGTGACCTTCGCGGGCCTATGCCGTTGCCGAAGATCTTTCCGCCTGCGCGCCCAGTACGTTGCATCGATTTCCACGCCCGCGCCGGACCTCAGCCCCTCCAATAGTGCCGACTCGATTATTTCCTTGGCGCGGCGTTTCTTGTCTTCCCGAATGAGTTCACGAACGTATTCGCTGGGGGTGCTGTAAGTTCCTCCAGCAACCTGTTCTTCGATGTATTGCTTGAGGACCTTGGGCATCGAGATGTTAAAGGAAGTCATGTCCATGAACCTCAGGGTAAAGCGAATGGCAGTTAATGTCAATAACTGTCAGAAGCGATGGTGTGCCACCTTAGGAATCCCCCTAATATCTGTCCGGTAAGTGACACTCCCAGCCAAGCGCCCAGCGTTTCTGGCATGAAGCAAACGCATCGCACGATGCTCTTCGGTCTCATATTGCGCCGCTCTTGGGGTACCCAGGGCCTGACTCCTGGCCCCTACGTTGGCAATGTCCGCAGGCTGGCGAGGAGTTTTTCCGGGGGAAGGGTATTGAGCACGCCCGACTTTTCCATCCAGCCGCGGCGCGCGGTGGTGACGCCGTAGCGCATCAGTTTGAAATGCTGAGGGTCATGGGCGTCCGTGGAGATGATAATCTTCATGCCGCGGTCGCGCGCCAGTTTTACGTGACGGTCGCACAAGTCGAGGCGTTCCGGGCTGGCGTTGAGCTCCAGGATGACGCCGGACTTCTTCGCTGCGGCGAAGACCTTTTCCAGGTCAAACAGGAACGGATCGCGCCGCAATACCTGACGGCCGGTGGGGTGGCCCATAATGCGGACATAGGGATTCTCGATCGCGCGCAGCAGTCGCGCGGTCATTTCATCGGCGGGCATGTTCATCCGTGAATGGACGCTGACCAGTACGATGTCAAATTGCTTCAACAATTCATCCGGATAGTCCAGGCTGCCATCGCCCATGATGTCCACTTCCGAACCTGCCCAGATTTCAATTCCCTTCACATTTTTGCGAGCGGCGTGAATGCGCTGAATATGCTCCACCGCGCGTTTCTCATCCAGCCCATTGGCGACGGTGACGGCTTTGGAGTGGTCGGTGATTAGAATGTACTGGTAGCCAAGCTGCTTCGCGGCCGCGGCCATCTCCTCAATGCTGGCGTGGCCGTCGGAGGCCGTGGTGTGCATTTGCAGGTCGCCGCGAATGTCGCCAAGTTCGACCAGCTTGGGCAACTCACCGTTTTCCGCCGCCTCAATTTCCCCCAGGTTTTCCCGCAGTTCCGGGGGAATCCAGGGCAGACCGAGCTTGGCGTAGACCTCCTCTTCGGTGCGGCTGGCCAGCAGTTCGTCGCCGTGGAAGAGTCCGTATTCATTCAACTTCCACCCCTGCCGCTTGGCGCGGTCCCGCAGGGCCACGTTATGTTCCTTGGAGCCGGTGAAGTACATCAGCGCGGCGCCGTAGGCGGAACGGTTGAGCATCCGGACGTCAACTTGCAAGTCGTTCTTGAGCTTCACGCTGACCTTGTCTTCGCCTTTGGCCAGAATGGCGGCAATGCCGGGGAACTTCACGAAGTGGTCGGCAATACTTGTGGGGTCGCGGCCCGTCACCAGCAAATCGAGATCCCCCACCGTCTCGCGTCCGCGGCGCAAGGAACCGGCCGGGGTGACTTCCTCCACCGCCTTGGAATCGCGCAACCATGCGGTGAGCACTTCCGCCGTTTCCAGTGCCGTGTTGAGATGGAAGCGGCCCGCTGCGCGGCGAAAGACCTCAATGGCCTTCAGGATGTTCTCTTCAGACTTCTCGCTCATTCCCGGCAACCCCCGCAGGCGGCCTTCCTTGGCCGCGGCCTCCAGTTCGTCCACGTTGTGGATGTTTGCCTGCTTGTAAAACAATCGTACCTTCTGGGGGCCGACGGTTTGAAGTTGCAGCAGGTCCAGCAGGCTGCGCGGGACCTTCGCCAGTTGCTCCTGGTGATAAGCCGAATCGCCGGTCTCAATGATCTCGGTGATTTTCTTGGCCAGGTCCGCGCCGATGCCCGGGATGTCCGTGAGCTTTCGACTGGTGTCGCGAGCGATGTCTTCCAGCCGTTCGGGGAGGGCCTCAATGGAGCGCGTGGCGCGATCGTAAGCCGCCGCCTTGAAATTCCATTTGGGATCATCCTGGAGGATCTTGATTAGGCTGGAGATTTCCTCAAAGATTGCGGCGATTTCGCGGTTTTCCATGTGGTCCTCCGGGATGTCGAATCAGAGGAATAGTTTACCGCGAAAATTCCAAAACGGTGGTGGGTGTTTGTGTCCTCACTATAAACCCAGGAATCCTCGGTGTATCAAGCCGCCGCGGCAGCTTGACCCGCCAGCGCCTGGCGTGCCTCAAGCTCCTGGGAGCGGACGTACGTGCGCAGGCCTACCCAGATAATCGCGCAGGTTGCCGCCGGCCACAGCGCCGTGGCCACAATTATGAGCTTGGGGTTCGCCCAGGGAGAGTAGGCCGCAAGGTACATGGGCAGTTCGGTCCCTATCACCAGAGTGCTGAGATAGAGGGCGACCAATTCCGCGGTGGTTGCCTCCCGCGCTTTTACCCAAAGATACGTTAAAGGAAGGAGCGCGAGGATGAAGTGGTGAGGCCAACTAAAGGGTGCCGCCAAAAGGTAGACAAGTGGCAACAAAACGAGTTCCTCAACCAACCCCTTGGCGTTTTTCCTCCGGCGCCAGCACCAATATATAAAGCCCAGTCCAATCGCGAGGCTGCATGCTTTCTCAATCAACCCGAGTCCATGGGGCACGGGCCATTCCGTTGCCGTAAGTTGCGAGGCGAAATACTTGGGACCAACCAGAACATCCACAAGGCCCGCGAACGAGCGATTGATGTTGTTGCCGAGCCCGGTGGAAATGCAGGGGTAGATTGCGGTCAGCCACGTCACGTGGGTCTGCCAGCCCAAGCGCCAAATGGAAATCCCGGTGAAAGCAATGACTCCCGCCACGTATGCAGTCAACCATCGCCACTGCCGGCGCAGGAGGAGAAGAGGCACGGCCACAACGGGGGAGACCTTTAGCGCCGTCCCCAAAGCGAAGCACAGGGCGGAAGCCACCGGCTGTCGGCGCTTAAGAAGGCACACCCCCAGAGCCCAAAGGAACAGAATCGAGGTATTGACCTGGCCAAAAGCCAGGTTGGACTTAAAGGGGAAAAAGAAACAAGTTGCCGCGAAGACCAGGGCAAAGGTCTGGATGGTGGGTCCGGAATCGAGAAGCATTAAGGCAAAAAATATAGTCGCAGCAGCCAAAATTATAATGATTATTTGCCAGATGAGATAAGCCCACTGCCACGGCAATACTGCCAATGGCGCCATGAGCAGGGCGGAGAAAGGCGGATTGGTAAATTGCATGATCTGGGGGAAGCCGTTCGCTCGCCCCATCTGTGCCCAAGGGGTTGAATCAGCGGCGTTATCATATAAGAGCGTGTATCCCCGGCTGCGGTCCGCGGGTGGGTAGTAAAGGGGAGTTGCGCATCGCTGCAGGGCGACCTTGCCACCAATATAGAAGACCGGAAAATCCACGGGAACAATATCGTCCTGCGTGGTGAAAGACCGCTCCGCCGCGCTCTCAAAATTCGCCAAAAGGGCGAGACCGAGGATGGTCAGACAGGCAAAAGCGCACCATTTGCGATTTGCCGGGGGGGGAGTTGATGGTTCGACGTGGTTTTCCATTATGTTTGGCCGTTTGCCTTCATCGCATCCGATTGTCTGCGGGTCCCATGGCGAGGAGAACGAGTGGGAACACGAAAATCATGCACATGTCCTGATTCTGATACTGCCCCGTCGCAAGGAGTTTACTCACTAACCGCGAAGGCGTAAAGCGGTGGTCAGCCCCCACCCCGAGTGCTGAATCGTTGTGTCATGGGCGATGTTTAACGGATGGGGGATTTCCCCAGGTCGGTGCTGGGTCATTTCCCATCTTCATCCATCGGATATGTCGTGCCAGGGCCTGGCCTGCGGCTTGATGCTTTGGGGTAATTCGTGAAGTCCCTCATGGATAATTCTTGCCGGTTGCGTTCCCAGGCTTCTTCAAGTTGGTCCTCAAACCCTTTTACCGGATGGTAATGGGCGCGCAAATATACGCGGAAGGGGTGTTCAGCGCTCCCGTCCGCGCCGGGGCTGCGGGGGACGTCCAGCCATGCTGACCACATCACGATGCGGACCTGATGCTTCTCAATCATATCGATGGCGTTCTGCACTTGTTCGGGCCGGGTGTAGGTGCTGTCGGTAACAAAGGACACCTCGGCCGGATCTTGCAGGCCCAGAAGAAAATACTCATCGCAGTCGAAGGCTTGGAAAAAGAAATCTCCGGGGTGGGTGTGCTTGAGCAGCCATTGGTACTTTTCGTAGTGGGCCGGTTCCAGAAGGGCCGTGCGGCCTGTCGGTGACTCGATGTATCCCCTCCAGCCGGTTTGCACCAGGGCTGACTGACATAACAAAGCAAAGAGTCCAAAAATCCATGCCAGGTGTGTGAGAACACGTGGAGCTTTGGTTCCGGATTGAATCAACCAGACATAAAGTATCAAGGCAGGCGGGGCGACCGAAATCAATCTGAACCATACAGGAGAAAACGCGATGCCGAGGAACAAGAAAAATCCCACGATGGCGATGAGCATGGCGCCATCCCACGGTTTGTCGGGATGCGCCTTCGCATGGCGACGATATTGCACGTAAAACAACAGGTAGACGAAGGGCAGCAGGAGGTGCATGAAGATCCACAGCAGTAAGGCCGGCACCTCCAGCCAGGAAGCGAAATCCGGCAGGTCGGCTCCGTACACGTAAAAGGTTCCCCAAAACCATTTGGACCAATATTTCACTAGGAACACAGCCGTGCAGTTGATGAACAGCCGGGGTCCAGCCTTCCATGCAAAATAAGCCACCACGGGTAAAGTTATGGCGAGAAAAGGAACCATTAGATACAGCGCGGCTCTTCCCAGCCAACTCCATGTCTGCTTCTTCGCGCGGCACTCCCACAGGAGGAAGGCGGCGATTCCGGCAATTGCCACGACTCCCCGGGATTGCGTGAACAGTGTGGCAATGCCGCAAAGCGCCCCAGCCGCAGCCAATCGGGACGGGTTCCGCTCCTTCATCAGGACGGCGAGGGCCACCATGCAGGCCAGCATGCTGAACCAGTGGTGGGTGGGATCGGGCTCAGTTACAAACCCCAAACCCAGAAACAGGATGCTGGGCAGATACACCGTTGAACCGCTCAGAAGTTGGCGCGAGATCACGACCCCCGCCCAAGCCAACCCGATTCCCAGTAAAACCCAAACGGCACTGGGAATCCAAGAGCGGGTCCCCAACAATTTGAAGAGCAGCAGATAGAACACTTGTGTACCAGGAAGGGTGAACTGGAAAAAATCCCGGTAAATTAGCTGCCCCTGCAGCATCTTGGTGGCTTCCAACATGA
>JARLGN010000244.1 GCA_031292775.1 Acidobacteriota bacterium
AACCACCTGCGGGCGTCGCTGGAGAAGAAGAGTTTCTTCTGCACTGCGGAACTGGTGCTGGGCCGCGACCACAATGTTAAGGAAGCGGAGACCTTCGTCAATGAAGCCGCCGCCGAACCCAACGGCATCAAGGTAATCAGTGTGACGGACCTGCCGGGCGGCAACCCCGCACTTCCTCCAGAGGCTTTCGTTGCCGCCATCAAGGAAAAAGGTCTGACGCCGATCGCGCATCTTACCGGCAAAGACGGAAACCGCGCATCCCTGGAAAGCCGTCTGCATGCCCTGGCGCGCATGGGGGTGGAGAACATTCTGGCGTTGACCGGCGACGCACAGAAAGAGGGCTTTGCCGGCAGGGCGAAACCCGTTTACGATCTCGATTCGGTGTTGATTGTCTGGATGTTGCAAGCCATGCGCAAGGGGATTGAGTACAAACTCGGTCCGCGCACCGTTAACAGCACGCCCTTCGATTTCTTTGCCGGCGCCGTGGTGAATCCCTACAAGGTCCACGAATCCGACCAGATGATGCAGCTCTACAAATTGCAACTCAAGATCGCCGCGGGCGCGCAGTACGTCATCACCCAGTTGGGATACAACCTCCGCAAGCTTTACGAGCTGAAGCAGTACATGGAGCGCGAAGGTTTGGGACACATCCCAGTGCTCGCCAACGTTTACGTCCCCACGGCGAAAATTGCACAGATGATGCAGGCGGGGGAAGTGGCGGGCTGCGTCATTCCCGACGAACTCATTAAGCGCTTGGAGAAAGAAAAGAAGCCCGAACGCCTGGAACGCGCCGCGCTGATGGTGGCGGCGGTACACGAGCTGGGCTTTGCCGGTGCGCACATCGGCGGCTTTAATCTCTCGCACCGGGATTTCATGACAATTGGCGAGCGTGCCGCGGTGATTGGCGGCGATTGGCGCAACCGCATGGACGAACTGATTCTGCCCATCGACCAGGAGTTTTACCTGTTGCCCCAGGATAAGAACGGATTAAGCAATGTCGACGGCAAGTACCAGCTCAATAGCCACAAGCCGCACGCCACATTTTCGCAATGGCTATCCCAGAAGGTGCACCGGCACTTTATCGCCGACGGCTCCCTGGGCGCGCGCTTTTTCGGCTCGCACCTGAAGCCCAATGGCAAACCCAATTCCTGGCGGCATGGCTTGTGGTACCGGATGTTGGGGCCATCCAGCCTCTATCGCCAGGCCACGCTGGGATGCAAAAACTGCGGGGATTGCCTGCAAGACCATCTGGATTACGCCGGCTGCTCCATGCGCTGGTGTTATAAGGAACTGCGCAACGGTCCGTGCGGTGGCTCGCGGATGGACGGCACTTGCGAGGCTCGCCCCGAACAGCAATGCATCTGGAACGTGATTTACCAGGGCGCGCGGGCCGTGGGAGATGATCCCAAAAAGTTCGCCCACAAACTGATCCCGCCGCGCGACTGGGCACTGGACGGCACCAACGCCTTGGCCAATCGGTTTGTGGGGATAGACAACCTCGAAAAGCGGCTCGAGCTTGGAGCGGGCGGCAGCCAGAAGGCAGAAAGCAGTAAGCAGTAGGCAGCCCAGCCACCGATCAGGGGCCGGATTGAATAGCCTGTGAATAGCAATTTCATGGACCGTTTAGAATCAGTGCGTTGCCTGCCAGTCACAGGCCAGAGATTTCGAGTCGACTGCAATCCCCGCAGGGGATTCATTTAATAGCCGGGGGCAGCGCCCCCGGAAAGCAGGCGCCGTTGAACTGACCCTGAAAGGGTCAATTTAGCAACAGAGCAATCATGTCTCAGACGCTGGTCAACCTGATGGTACACGTGGTCTTCTCGACCAAGAACCGCCAGCCAATGATTACCCCAGAGGTCGAGCCTGAACTTTACGCATATTTGGGAGGGACGGCGAAGAATCTGGACTCACGTTGTCTGGCAGCCGGCGGCACGGAAAATCACCTGCACATATTGATCTCGCAATCAAAGAAAGTTGTTTTATGTCACCTGATGGAAGAACTCAAGAAAAGCTCTTCCAAATGGATTAAGACCAAGGGTAGCGCGTTCCAGACGTTCAGTTGGCAGGATGGGTACGGTGCTTTTACTGTCGGCGAGTCGCAGGTAGAGGCCTTGAAGCTCTACATTGCGCGTCAAAAGGAACGACACACGAAGCAGACATTCGAGGAAGAGTTCATGCTGTTGTTGAAGAAATACCACGTGCAATACGATGATCGCTATTTGTGGAGTTGAAACAGGATTAATCGACCCCTTCAGGGTCGGCGGTCTTCCGCGCACGATTCCGGGGGCGTTGCCCCCGGCTATTGAATTCATCCCCTGCGGGGATTCAGCACTGTACGTTTGCAGGGCACGGTGTGCGCAATGAAGGTACCGAACCTCTGCGGGGATCCCGTCGTGTGCCCTGAAAGGGCCCAATTAAGTAGCCGGGGGCAACGCCCCCGGAACGCAAGCATCGCTGAGTTGACCCTGAAGGGTTCAATTCAGCACTGAAAGGAAACTAATTCTCATGCTCATCATCGGTGAACTAATTAATTGTACGCGTAAGAAGGTGGGAGCCGCGGCTGCGGCTCGCGACGTTGAGTTCTTCAAGGAAATCGCCCTCCGGCAGGTGAAAGCCGGCGCCGACATGCTTGACGTCAATGGCGGCCTGCCCGGACAAGAGATGGAAGTCCTGCCCTGGCTGGTGAATATCGTGCAAGAAACTGTTTCCGTGCCCTTGTGCCTTGACAGCGCTGACCCGGAAGCCCTGCGCTGTGCACTGCCGTTGTGCAAGCAACGCGCCATGATCAACTCCATTACCAACGAACCGGCGCGCATCGCCGCGCTGATGCCGGTATTGAAGGAATTCCATCCCAAGATCATCGCTCTCTGTTTAGGCGAGTCCGGCCCCCCCAATACCGCGGAAGAGCGCGTTTCGCACGCCAGCCAACTGGTGGATCTGCTGACGGCGAATGGCTATGTACTGGATGACATCTATGTGGACGGCTGCGTTCTGCCCGTCAGTACCGGTCCCGAGCACGGTAAAGGGCTGCTGGAGGCCGTCGGACAGATCACCGCGCGCTACCCTGGCGTGCATGCCAGCGCCGGTGTCAGCAACGTGTCATTCGGGCTTCCCCTGCGCAAACTTCTCAATGAAACTTTCGCCGTCCTGTTGATGGCACGCGGCTTGGACGCCGGCATCGTGGATCCGTGTGATCCGCAGTTGATGGCCAGCATCCGCGCCGCCGAAGCCTTATTAGGCCGCGACGAGTATTGCGCCAACTACCTGCGCGCTTTCCGCGAAGGCAAGCTGGAGATACCGGCAGCGGCGTAAGAGCAGTGACGAGTGACAAGTGATTAGCAAGCGAAACTCGAAACTGGAAACTCGAAAATTGGCGCGAGTTTCGATTTTCCAGTTTCGAGTTTCGTTTGCTCGTCACTTGTCACTTCATAAGGGTACTGATTCACTATGGCAATTAAACCCTCGGAAATCGTCTCCCAGGCCGGAGATGTGGGCAAGTATAAGGCTGGCCTAAGCGTTCCCAATCTCTTCGTGCGGGGCTTCATGGGCGGTATGTTCATCGCCGTCGGAGCCACTTTTGCCACCATCTGTTCCACCGGCTTGGAAGCTCCGTTAGGGCCCGGGTTCAAGGCCATGATTTCAGGGGCCGTCTTTCCCGTGGGCCTGATCGCCATCGTGCTAACCGGCATGTCGCTCTTTACCAGCGATACCATGACGATCCCGGTGGCGGTTTTTCAGGGGAAGACAACTTGGAATAAGGTCGGCCGGGCGTGGCTGTGGGTTTATGCCGGAAATTTCGCGGGTTCACTGTTCTGGGCTTACCTGATGTTCTGGGGACCGTTCCGCAAATATGGAACGGCGGAATTGAGCGTCTTCGGCCAGAGTGCCGTGGCCATTGCCCAGGCAAAGGTGCTACCTTACATTGCCGCGGGGGGAGCGGGACTTGGCGCGGCTTTCGCCAAAGCTATTGGCTGCAACATCCTGGTCAACCTGGCGATTTTACTTGGATTATCTGCGGAAAATACCACGGGCAAGATCCTGGGGATGTGGTTCCCGGTCATGGCATTTGTGGCCTGCGGATTTGAGCACAGCGTGGCGAATATGTATTTCGTTCCGGCGGGAATCATGCTGGGCGCGGGCGTGACCTGGCCGCAATTTCTGATTTGGAACCTGCTGCCGGTAACGTTGGGCAACATCGTGGGGGGCATGGTATTTGTGGGCGTGGCGTATTCCTATTGTTTCAAAGGCGAACTCTCCCCTGCGAGCCCGGACCGCCCGGCGATAGTGGAACGCAAAGCAGCGTAGAATTGCCGATTGTCGATTGATGATTGGCGATTGGCGAAGGAGGACTGTCGATGCTTGATTGACGACGAATGGTTGATGCCGGACGACTGAAATTCGTCCTACTTCAATCGTCAATCGACAATCGAAAATCGACAATTTCTTATGCACACAACGATCCAACAGCTCATTTCACAAGGTCCGGTCCTTACTGACGGCGCCTGGGGAACGGAATTCCAGGCGCGTGGTTTGGAAGCCGGCGAATGTCCCGACCATTGGAACCTGACGCACCCGGACCGCGTGGAAGAAGTCGCGCGCGCTTACGTGGAGGCGGGTAGCCAGGTGATCCTGACCAACACGTTTCGTGCCAACCGCCTGGCCATGGAGCGCCACGGACTGGCCGAGCATGTGCGGGAAATCAATTTGCGCGGAGTGGAAATCTCCCGCCGGGCTGCCGTCGGCCGCGCCCGCGTTTTCGCTTCCATGGGGCCGAGCGGCAAGTTGTTGATGATGGGAGAGGTCAGCGAAGACGACCTGATTGCAGCTTACACCGAGCAATCCCAAGCCCTGGCGGAAGCTGGCGCGGATGCGCTGATCTTTGAAACCATGAGTGAATTGGCGGAAGCCGTAGTCTGTGTGCGGGCGGCGCGTCCCACGGGATTGCCGGTGATTGTCTCCATGGCATTTGATTCCGGCAAGAATCTGGACCGCACCATGATGGGAACCACGCCGGAGGCGGCCGCCACGGAACTTACCGCCGCGGGCGCCGATGTGATTGGCGCCAACTGCGGGCAAGGTATTGAAAGCTATGCCGCCCTGTGCCAGCGGCTGCATCATTCCACCACGCTGCCCATTTGGATCAAGCCCAACGCCGGGTTGCCGGAACTGGTGGAGGGTGAAGCGCATTACCAAACCGCGCCGGAAGCTTTTACCAGGCACGCACCGGCCTTGCTCGCGGCAGGGGCGAATTTCCTGGGCGGCTGCTGCGGAACCAGCCCGGAATTTATCCGCGCACTTAGAAAAGCACTGGACACCAAGCAGTAGGCAGAAGCCAGCGGTCCGGTGGTTGGTGGATCGTCTTTAAAGACCCTGCTCTTCATTCCCCGCAGGGGATAAATTGAATAGCCGGGGGCAACGCCCCCGGAAAGCGGAAGTCGCCGAATTGACCCTGGAAGGGTCAATTCAGCGCGGCAACAACGATGGCGCAGACGTTGGTCAGCCTGATGGTTCATGTGGTCTTCTCGACCAAGAACCGCCAGCCCATGATCACACCCGAGATCGAACCTGAACTCTACGCGTACCTGGACGGGACGGCGAAGAATCTGGAGTCCCGTTGCCTCGCTGCGGGTGGGACGGAAAATCACCTCCACCTATTGCTCTCGCAATCAAAGACAGTCGCTTTAAGTCATTTAATGGAGGAACTCAAGAAAGGCTCCTCCAAGTGGATTAAAACCAAGGCCACCATTTTCCGGAATTTCGGCTGGCAGGATGGGTATGGAGCCTTTACCATCGGTGAGTCTCAGGTGGAGGCTTTGAAACTCTATATCGCCGGGCAAAAGGAAAGGCACAAGAAGCTGACCTTTGAACAAGAGCTCGTGACGTTATTGAATAAATACCATGTATCCTACGATGAACGCTATCTGTGGATATGAGGAGCGGTTTATCGACCCCTTCAGGGTCGGAATCGTTTTGCCGGGTTTTCCGGGGGCGTTGCCCCCGGCTATTGAATTACGCCCTTGCAGGGCTTAGCGAACAACTTTATGCGCCTAAAACTCATTAGTTGCGAAATCTTCTTCCGCGAGTTTTGCGCCTGTGTGGCGCGCTCGCCCCACACCATCGACTTCGACTTTCTCCCCAAGGGGCTGCACGACATTGAGTGCGCGCAAATGCAGGCGCGCTTGCAGGCCGCCATCGACAAGGTGGAGGAGCGCCAATACGACGCCTTGCTCATGGGCTATGGGCTTTGCAACAACGGCACGGTGGGCCTGACCACCAAGTCGATTCCCTTAGTGATCCCGCGCGGGCATGACTGCATCACCGTCTTTATGGGTAGCGCTACACGTTACATGGACTATTTCAACAACAACCCCGGCGTCTATTTCGAGACCACAGGTTGGCTTGAGCGCGGCAAGGCGGACGGATCATTGGGACAACTCGCCCTGGGCAATAAGTTGGGCCTGACGCAGAGCTACGAAGAGATGGTGGCCAAATACGGCGAGGAAAATGCGAAATACCTGTGGGAAGAGTTTGGCAAGAATCTGGCGCGGCATTACGGCCAAACGACCTTCATCGAAATGGGTATTGAATGCGATGGCACCTTTGAACAGCGCGCGCGCGAAGAGGCCGCCAAGCACGGATGGAAATTTGAAAAAATTGCCGGTGACATTGGGCTGATCCAGCGCTTCGTGAATGGCCAGTGGGACCCAAAGGAATTCCTGGTGGTCCCGCCCGGCCACCGCATCGCAGCGAGCTACGATGACGGCGTCATTAAAGCAGTGAAGAGTGACGAGTGACAAGTGACGAGCCAGCAAGAACCGAAACTGGAAACTGGAAATTCGAAACTGGCAGCGATTTTCGAGTTTCCAGTTTCCGGTTTTATTTTTCGTTTGCTTGTCACTCGTCACTCTTCACTTGTCACTGCTCCTTGGAGGCTTTTATTAAATGAATTCTCTTGAGCGTGTTCGTACGGTAATGGCGGGGGGAATCCCCGACCGTGTTCCCGTGTGCCTGCACAATTTCATGCTGGCCACGCGGGAGGCAGGCGTGCGCATGGAAGACTACCGGGTGAATCCGGAAGCCATTGCCCGCACGCATCTCCACGCGTTGGAGAAGTATGGGCACGACTGCATTGTTGTGGATACGGACACCACGATGCTGGCGGAAGCCCTCGGAGCCCGCTCAGAATGCGCTCCCAATGAACCCGGCCGCATCGTGGAGCCTGCCATCCACAGCCTTGATGAAGTTGACCGCTTGAAGGTGATCAACCCGGAAACAGATGGCCGTGTTCCCGCTCTGCTTGAGTCCGTGCGCCTGTTGTCAAAACAGGTGGGCAGCGAAATTGCCATTCGGGGCAACGCTGATCAGGCCGCTTTTGGCCTCGCGTGCCTGGTGCGCGGCATTGAAGATTTCCTGATGGAGCTCGTCGAGCAGCCTGACAATCCCCGTATCGCCCAGCTTATGGAGGTTTGCTATCAAAGCCATCTGGCCGTGCATCGAGCGCTGGCCAAGGCGGGAGCGCACCTTACCTCGCTCGGAGATAGTTTGGCAGGCCCGGACGTTACTTCGCCCCGGATGTTCGAACGCTTTGCGCGTCCCTACGAGGCACGCCTGGTGAATGACCTTAATGCCGACGGCATTTTTGTGGTGATTCACATCTGCGGCGACACCAGCAAAATCCTCGACCAGTTGGCGGAGTACGGGCCCTGCGGATTCGATCTCGACTATAAAACCGACGCCGTGAAAGCCAAGCTAACCGCAGGGAAAGGCCACGTGCTTTGTGGAAACCTCGACCCCAGCAGTGTCATTGCCCAAGGCACGGTGGAGCAGGTTCGCGAAGCCACCCGCAAACTCATTTCGGTTTGGAAGCCAGAGGGCCGATTCATGCTGAACTCGGGCTGCGCCATCCCGCCAACCACGCCGCCGGAGAACATCCGAGCGCTGGTAAGCGCGGCGCACGAGTTTGGCGGATACTGAA